>DATIMO010000456.1:0-6099 GCA_035475215.1 Acetobacteraceae bacterium
TCGCAGACGTTGCGCGGCGAGCAGGTGGCTTTTTACAGTCGACTTCCATAAGTGCCGCAGACCTAAGTGGAGTTGTGCGCGCTGAGTTTGAATCCTTTGCAGATCGTTTGCTCAGCCAGTTGCCCGACCGTCTATTTCCAAACGACGCAGCCCGCATTCGCGGATTCCAACAATGTCTCGACGGTGCTCTTTGGGATATCCGGATCGGCCTCATGGAGGGCAGAGCGATCACGCCAAAGGCCGCATCAAACGGAGGAATGAAAACAGGCCCGACTAGTCCAGCAGTCGCTGAAAAACTTCTATAGGGTCGCAATGAAAGCAAAAAAGAATCGAAACGAAGCTGTCCTAGAATCTTTTGTGCGCGGCAGCAGGCGATCTCACCGCCACCCGCGCAGCCTCTCCGCCGCCTCCGCCATATCTCCCTCCGGCCCGCAATAGCTGAACCGGACGAACCGGTTGCCCCGCGTCCGATCGAAATCCACCCCCGGTGTCGCGGCGACCCCCACCTCCGCCAGCATCCGCGCACAGAACGCCACGCTGTCGTCGGACCGCTCGGTGATATCGGCGAACAGATAGAACGCCCCCTCCGCCGGGCTCAGCCGATCGAACCCGGCGCGCGGCAACTCCCGCAGGAGCAGGTCCCGCGACCGCCGGTACCGGGCAACATTACCCTCCAACTCCACCCCGCACTCGAACGCCGCCTCGGCCGCGATCTGCGAAATATGCGGCGCGCTGATGAACAGGTTCTGCGCCAGGCACTCGACCGGGCGAACCAGGTCCTCCGGCAGCAGCAGCCACCCAATCCGCCACCCCGTCATGCTGAAATACTTGGAGAAACTGTTCACCACCACGGCATGCGGACTCAGCGCTGCCGCCGTGGCGATCGGGCTATTATAGTGCAACCCGTGGTAGATCTCGTCACTGATCAGCCGGACGCCGCGCCGGTCGCACCAGGCGGCGATCTCCGTCAGTTCGTCCAGGTGCAGCATCGTGCCCGCCGGGTTGCAGGGGCTGGCCACGATCAGGCCATCCGGCGGCGGATCGAGCCGGTCCAGCGCCGCGACATTCGGCTGGAACCGCGTCTCCGGCCCGACTTCAAGGGCCACCGGAGTCATCCCCAGTGCGCTGAGTATGTTCACGTATGGCGGATAGAACGGGGCGGCCAGCGCGACCCGGTCGCCCGGATCGAATGCTGCCAGGAACGCCAACGGAAATCCGCCGGACGCCCCGACCGTAACCGCCACCCGATCCACCGGCACCGCCAGATCGTACCAATCGCGGTAATGCGCCGCGATGCGCTCCCGCAGGCTCCGGCGGCCGAACGCTTCCGTGTAGCCGAGCGGATCGCCGGATCCCAACGCGGCCCGGGCGGCTGCAAGCGCGCCCGCCGGGGCACCGGTGCCGGGCTGGCCGACCTCCATCCGGATCACCTTCGGACCACCCGGCGGCAGCGCCGCCTGCCGGGCATTGGCCGCAGCGATCACGTCCATCACCAGAAATGGGGGAGCGGCAGCGCCGCGGCCGATCTTGAGCGTCATGCGCTGTCTTCGGCAAACCATCGTCGCGATGCAAGGGGCGCCACCCTGGGCTTCCCACCCTGAGGTGCCTGTCTTAATCGTGACCGGTCTGCCGGTAGCGTCGTTACGATCGGCGCCTCACATCACAGCGGTCACACAGCCCAGGAGACGTTGCGATGCAACCGCAGGACACCAAGGATACCGCCCGGGCAATGATCAAGCGTCACGGGCTGCAGGCACAGGCAGTCGCGCTCGAACGCGTGCAGGAAAAGCGTGTTCAGGGTGACGCCGAGGGCCTTGACCGCTGGCAGGCCATTTTCGCCGCCATCTGCGAGCTGCGCCGCAGCGCTTCGCAGAAGATCGGCCCTGAGGAGGTCTTCGACTACCGCTCCTGATCAGGTTCCGCCGGTCGCCAGGCCGAATCCGCGCGGGTCGCCTGCCCAGACACAGGTGGCGCTCTCGTCCGGCAGGTAGCGGCTGCACCCGATCACGTTCGCCCGGCCCGGTTCGGGGACAGGTACCGGCAGGGCTTGCCCGGTCCGCAAGGTATTCACCATCGCGACCGCGGCAGCCAACGCCGCGCCGTCCTGTCCGGACCCGCCCACTTCGGCGCGAAATGCGCGGATCGGCGGGTTCCAGGCCAGGGCCGCCGACAGCAGCGGCGGAGGCACGTTGCGCGGTGAGGCCGCCAGCAGAAACCCCATCCCGGACACGATCCGCCCGGTTCCGAACAGGTTGTCCATGGTCACCGCACAGGCCACTGCATTACCCTTCTGGTCCAGGGTGAGGAACGTGGTCGATGCCGGCAGCGCCGGCATACTGGCCGGTGGCAATGAGGCGGTGAGCAGCGCCCGCGGGTCGCCGCCCACCGCGCGCCACTGGGCCGCGACGGCCAGCGCCCGAGCCCCGGCCTGATCCACTGCCTGAGGGCTTTGCTGCAGAACCAAAAATGCCGCGGCCGCGCCCAACCCACCGTCTGCCGGCGGGGGCAGAAACGCGACTTGGTCGTTGCGGTACGGCAGAGTGATCGCCGCCGCGCGTTGCGGCAGCGCCGCCCGCAAATCAGCAAGGCTGAGTGGCCCGCCTGCCAACGGTGAGCCCTGAACAATCCGCTGCGCCAGTGTGCCCTGGTAGAAATCTCCCACACCTTCCACACGGATTTCCGCCAATGTCGCGGCCAAAGCTGGCTGCTGCAGCGTCTGGCCTACCTCAAGCGGTGTCCCGTTGCTGCTGAACACGGCGCGTGCCTGCGGGTCCGCGAACAGCGGGCCGGAGACGAGCCGCAAATCCTCGACCAACGCGCGCGAGGCCGGCGTGCCCAAGCGGGCGAGTTGTTCGGCCGGTGCAACCAGCCGGCCAAACTCCCCAGTGCCGTACCTGGCATGGAGAAGGTACAGCCCACGAGGCAGCATCGGCAGGGCCGCCGGACGGTCGGCATTGCCGGGCGGCTGGGCCGGCGCGGTCGGGGTGAACAGAATCGCATCCGGCGTGCCGCCGTTGACCGAGTTCTTGCCCGCCGCGAAGGCCAGGCAGGCTCCACCGCCGCCCAGCCCGGCCCGGGACGGCAGAGTAACCGCCAGCGCCATTCCCACCGCCACCGCCGCATCCGCCGCATTGCCACCTTGCGACAGCACCTGCCGGCCGATCGTCGCTGCGCGTGGTTCATCGGCGACTACTGCACCGAGAAACCCGGTCACGTGGCCAATCTGACCCTGCGGCGGCGCCGCGGGCCCGAACAGCGAGCCGCATCCGGCCGTGACCAGGCTGATCGCCAGGCTGCCGGCCACCCGCGCACGCCGGAAGGTCAAATCCGAGACTCTGCTCCGCACCTGGGCGTTTCCCCGCGTTTCCCGCGCGGTGCCATAGACGCGTTCACCAGTAGCGGCAACGCCCTGGCAACGCCCACGGGCAGCGCCCTCGGGCAACGCCCGAAGAATCGTCTTGCCGATCGCCCCGTTTTCGCCCATTCCGGGCCGGACACAAGGACACCGCCAATGCCGCTCATGCGTCGCCAAGCCCCGTTGGCCTTCTTTGCAGCCTTGGTCTGTATCCTTTGCTTTCGTTCCGCTGCCGCCGAACAGTTCACCCCCGCGCAGCGGGCGGAAATCGTCGATGTGATCCGGGATGCCCTGAAACAGGATCCATCGATCCTGCGGGACGCTGTCGCGGCACTCCAGGCGGACGAATCGAAGCGTCAGGCCCAGAACGTGGTCTCCCATCTGGATCAGATGGTCGGTCCGGCCGATCCCGTCGCCGGGAATCCGGCCGGCAATGTCACGATCGTCGAATTCTTCGACGTGCGCTGCCCGTATTGCCGGAAGCTCGAACCGGCCATGGCGCAGCTTCTGGCCGGCGATCACCAGGTACGCCTCGTCTACAAGGATCTTCCGATCCTGGGACCGGCCAGCATCCTCGGGTCCCGAGCCTTGCTCGCAGCCCAGAAACAAGGCGGCTACGAAAAGTTGCGGGATCGCCTGATGCAGGCGCCGCCCGACATCACCGAAGACACTGTGCGGCAGGCGGCGCAGCAGACCGGACTGGACTGGCCCCGGCTGAAGCAGGACATGGACGATGCGGGGATTCAGCAGCGGCTGAACGCCAATCTGGCGCTGGCCCGCGAGATCGGGATCGAGGGCACGCCGGCGCTGGTCGTCGGCGGCCAGTTTCTGCCGGGTGCTGTGGACTTGCCGGAGTTGCAGAAGGCGATCGCGACGGAGCGGGCGAAGGGTTGAATTACCGATCGCTGCCGCTCAGCGCGGCGGGAACTAATCGCCGAGCACCTGGTCCTCACTGTAAGTAAGGCCATCGACATCCACCAGCGGCGCCTCGCGGCGTCTGCCAAGCTGGGTTCGACGTCCCGGCGCACACGTGGAATCCTGGTAGAGCGGTTTATTCATGGCACTACTTAGTAATGAATCGCCCGCTTGTATGCATCCAGCACCGCCTCATGCATCGTCTCGCTGATGGTCGGATGCGGAAAGATCGTGTGAATCAGCTCGGCCTCAGTGCTCTCCAGCGTGCGGGCGATCGTGTAGCCATGGATCATCTCGGTCACTTCCGAGCCGACCATATGGGCACCTAGCAACTCGCCGGTACCGGCGTCGAATACGGTCTTGACCATGCCCTCGGGCTCGCCCATTGCGATCGCCTTGCCGTTCGCGATGAACGGGAACCGGCCAACACGGACTTCGTGGCCTGCAGCCTTGGCGTTGGCCTCCGTCAGTCCCACCGACGCGACCTGCGGGCGGCAATAGGTACAACCAGGAATATTCGTCACATCCATCGGATGCACGTCATTCAGTCCGGCGATTTTTTCCACACAAATGACACCTTCATGGCTTGCCTTGTGTGCCAGCCACGGCGGACCGACAAGGTCGCCGATCGCATACACTCCCGGTTCGCCGGTACGGCAATATTCATCGATCACCACATGGGTGCGATCGACCTTCACGCCGGTATCTTCCAGTCCGAGATTTTCCACATTGCCGACAATCCCGACCGCAGAGATCACGCGATCGACGGTGATCTGCTGGCCTTTGCCATTCGCCTCGACCGAAACGGTGACGTTGCTGCCGTTCTTCTTCGCCCCCGCCACCTTGGCGCCGGTAAGAATCTTCATGCCCTGACGTTCGAACGCCTTGTGGGCGAAAGCGCTGATTTCTTCATCTTCGACCGGCAGGATGCGGTCGAGTACTTCCACCACGGTGACCTCGGCGCCCATGTTGCGATAGAAACTGGCGAACTCGATGCCGATTGCACCCGAGCCGATCACCAGCAGGGATTTCGGCATCGCAGGCGGCACCATCGCCTCCTTGTACGCCCAGATCAGCTTTCCGTCGGCCTCCATCCCGGGAAGTTGCCGGGCACGCGCCCCGGTGGCCAGCACGATATGCGGCGATTTCAGCGTGGCGACCGGTTTGCCATCCTTTTCCACCGCCAGCGTCTGCTTGCCCGCCAACCGCCCCTGTCCGTCGAACACCGTGACCTTGTTCTTGCGCAGCAGATGCGCAACTCCCGACGAAAGCTGCTTCGCCACCGCGCGCGAGCGCTTGACCACCTTGTCCAGTTCGAAGCGCGCATTATCGGCGGCGAAACCGAAATCACCCAGATGATGCAGCAGGTGGTTTATCTCGGACGTGCGCAGCAGCGCCTTGGTCGGGATGCAACCCCAGTTCAGACAAATTCCCCCCAGATGCTCGCGCTCTACCACCGCGGCCTTCATGCCGAGCTGGGCGGCGCGGATCGCCGCCACGTAACCGCCCGGACCACCACCCAGAATAACAATGTCGAACGTCTGATCAGGCATGTTCAGGTCCTTACAACTCCCCCTCCCCTTGCGGGAGGGGGCCGGGGGGAGGGGACATCGTCAGCGGAAGTAGGCGGGGAGAGGGGACGGCCTCACTCCGCCAGCGCCGCTATACCCGATGCATCCAGCCGCTGCATTGTCCAGTCGGTCACCGGGCGGGCACCAATGCGGCGATAGAACTCGATCGCCGGCTGATTCCAGTTCAGCACGTTCCATTCCATCGCCCAGCAGTTCTGCTCTTGCGCAATTCCCGCCAGCCGGCGAAACAACGCAATG
>DATIMO010000457.1:0-4521 GCA_035475215.1 Acetobacteraceae bacterium
GCAGCTCCCGCCACCGGGCGAAACTGCGTAGCAGATCGGTCACAGAGTCCTTCACCTTGCCGCGGAACCCGCCACCGGCAGCCAGCCGGGCCGCCGCTTCGGACAGCGGAACGCCATCCGCCCGGGCTGTCTCGTGCAGCAACCGCAGCGCCGCTTCACCCACCCCGCGACGCGGCACGTTGATGATACGCTCGAACGCAAGGTCGTCGGCCGGCTGCGCGAGCACCCGCATATAGGCAATGGCGTCGCGGATCTCCTGACGCTCGTAGAAGCGCAACCCGCCGACCACGCGATACGGAATTCCCAGGACGATCAACCGTTCCTCGAACGCGCGGGTCTGGAACCCGGCTCGCACCAGCACGGCCATCTCGGCTAGCGGATGTCCGTCGCGGCGCAACGCCTCGATACGCTCACCCACCATGCGGGCTTCCTCGTCGGAATCCCAAAGGCCGATCACGGATACTTTTTCGCCGGCCGCATCGTCGCGACCGGGGCGCAACGTCTTGCCTAGCCGACCTTCGTTGTGCGCGATCAGCGCAGAGGCGGCCGACAGGATCGGCGCCGTGGAGCGGTAGTTCGCTTCCAGACGAACGATCGCCGCGCCGGGAAAATCCTTCTCGAAGCGCAGGATGTTTTCCACCTCGGCGCCACGCCAGGAATAGATCGACTGGTCGTCGTCGCCGACGCAGCAGATGTTGCGATGCGCCTGCGCCAGCAGCCGCAGCCAGAGATACTGCACCAGGTTGGTGTCCTGGTACTCATCGACCAGAATGTAACGAAACGCCCGATGATACTGCGCCAGCACGTCCGGCTGAGTGCGCAGGATTTCGGTCATGTGCAGCAGCAGGTCGCCGAAATCCGCGGCATTCACCGCGGCCAGCCGAGCCTGATAGGCGGCGAACACCTCGCGCGAACGGCCGCCGCCGAAATCGGTATCCTCGGCCGGTGTCACGCGTGCCGCGGTCAGACCACGATCCTTCCAGCGCTGGATCACCGCCATCATTGCCGGGGGTGCCCAGCGTTTGGCGTCGATGCGCTCGGCGTCCATCACCTGCTTCAGCAACCGAAGCTGGTCGTCCGCATCCAGGATCGTGAAGCTGGGTGACAACCCGACATATTCGGCATGGCGGCGCAGCATCCGGGCGCACAGCGCGTGGAAGGTGCCGAGCCACAACCCCTCAGCCGGCCGCCCGAGGATGGCGCCGACCCGCTCGCGCATCTCGCGCGCCGCTTTGTTGGTGAAGGTCACCGCCAGAACCTGCCCGGGAGAGGCGCGGCCGGTCAGCAGGATGTGGGCGAAGCGAGTGGTCAGCACGCGGGTCTTGCCGGTTCCCGCGCCGGCCAACACCAGCAGCGGGCCGTCGACCGTTTCAACCGCCGCACGTTGTTCGGCGTTCAGACGGGTAAGGTAGTCGGTCATCAGCCTGGCGAAGATGGGACCGGTCGCACGCCAAGGATATGGGCGATCGCGTAGGTCAGCTCGGGCCGGTTCAGCGTGTAGAAATGGAATTCGTCCACGCCGTTGGCCTGCAGCAGCCGGACCTGCTCGGCCGCAACGATGGCGGCAACCATGCGGCGGATCTCCGGGTCATCGTCGGTACCTTCGAACATGCGGCCCAGCCAATCGGGAATGGCGGTGCCGCACATGCCGCTGATCCGCACTGCCTGGGCGAAGTTGGACACCGGCAGAATCCCCGGCACGATCGGCGCAGTAATGCCTGCCGCCAGACAGCGATCCAGAAATCTGAGAAACACCGAAGCATCGAAGAAGAACTGGGTGATCGCCCGTGTCGCCCCGGCGTCCAGCTTGCGCTTCAGATTGTCCAGGTCGGCATCCGGATTGTGCGCCTGGGGATGCGTTTCGGGATAGCCGGCGACCGAAATCTCGAAATCGGCCACGCTGCGAAGACCGCCCACCAGTTCCTCGGCATAGCAATAGCCATCTGGATGCGGCTGATAGGGCGCCTCGGGCGGCGGGTCGCCGCGCAAGGCGACGATGTGGCGAACCCCGGCATCCCAGTATTGGCGGGCCACATCATTCACCTCGGCCCGGCTGGCGCCAACGCAGGTCAGATGCGCGGCCGGGATCAGCGCCGTCTCCGTCACGATGCGAGCTACCGTCGCGTGGGTGCGTGCCCGCGTGGTACCCCCGGCGCCATACGTCACCGAGACGAAACGCGGCCGCAGCGGCTCTAGCCGCCGGATGCAGCCCCAGAGCTGAGTTTCCAGCGCCTCGGTCTTCGGCGGAAAGAACTCGAACGACAGCAGCGGCGGCTCGGGGCCGGATAGCGGAGCTGGCAGGCCGGCCACCCGCGGGCCGGTCAGCCAGCGCTCCAGCGTCGGGCGCGCCAGAAGGGGGTCGGCGCGATGAGGGGATTCGTGGCTCATGAGTTCCCTTGGCCCGATTCGCCGCATGGTGCAATCACGGAAGGCGGGGCAATCACAGGATCGGATTGCGCATCATTCGCGCCATGCTACAAGCCAATCACGGAAACCTTAACCCTCTGGTGTTCCAATCCGAGGACAATGCTGCCGCGAAGCCCGCCAGCCAGACCCCGTCGGGCACCGTGGTGGCCGCGATCATCGTGCGGCATCCGCCGCCCTTGACCCGAGGAGCATGATGCGTACCACGCAGCGTTTCTGGCTTGTGCCGGCAATCCTAGGGCTTGCTTGCATCCTGGCAGGTTGCGCCACGCCGCCGCCCGCCTCCGACCCGGCCGCGCTGGCGGAATTCCACCAGGCGAACGACCCGCTGGAGCCGACCAACCGCGTTCTCTACAAGGTGAACACAGCGCTCGATGACTATGTGCTGCGCCCGGCCGCGATCGCGTACCGCGACGTTCTGCCGCAAGCGGTCCGCACCGCCATCCACAACCAGCTCAATAATCTGGCCACCCCGGTAAAGTTGGGCAACGACATGGCCGAAGGGGAGCCGCGGCTTGCCGGCAACACCTTCATGCGGTTCGTGATCAACACCACGGTGGGTGGTCTCGGCTTCTTCGATCCGGCAAGCCATTGGGGGTATCCGGACCACGACACCGATTTTGGGATCACGCTGGCAGTATGGGGCCTGCCGGAAGGCCCGTTCCTGTTCCTGCCCTTGCTCGGGCCAAGCAATCCGCGCGATGCGACCGGACGTCTGGTCGATATCGCGGCTGACCCGCTGGGCCGGTTCGGCACGGGCGCGATCGTCACCGGCCTGAACTGGGGCCATTTCGCCGTCAATGTCGTGGACGCTCGCTCTCGTGTGCTGGGTGACATTGCTTCGATCAAGAAAACGGCGCTTGACCCATATGCTACCTTCCGTAGCCTTTACCGCCAGCATCGGGACGCCCAGATCGGGGACGTCCGCAATTTCAACGAACATACAATTCCGGCCTGGTATCCCCAGCCGCAAGCCCCTGCTACACCCCGTTGACCACAAGCGAGTACATCATGCTGCCACGCCGCCTTGTTCTCATGTTCGGCGCCGCCACCCTGGCCGCCACCACCGCACCGATCACTGCCCGGGCGCAATCGGCGGCGGATGCGGCGAGCTTCGTCAAGGCGACCGGCGGCCAGCTCGTCCAGACGGTCAATGGCAGTGGCTCGACGGAGCAGAAGGCGCAGGAGATGGCCAAAATCATCGATACGCGCGTCGATGTGAACGGGATCGCCCGCTTCTGCCTTGGCCGGTTCTGGCAAGTCGCGACACCGGACCAGCAGAAACAGTATCTCGATCTGTTTCATCGCGTGCTGGTGCGGAGCATCGATTCCAAGATCGGGGAATATAAGGGCGTGAGCTTCGCGGTCGGACGCACCGTCAACCGTGAGGAAGGCCAGTTGGTCTCGACTATAATTACGCGGCCTGGACAGGCGCCGAGCGACGTGGACTGGCTGATCAAGCAGGTGGATGGGTCACCGAAGATCATTGACGTGATCGCCGAAGGCACGTCGCTGCGCCTGACCCAGCGCAGCGACTACTCGTCTTTCATTGTGCACAACAACGAGAGCGTCCAGGCGCTGCTGGACGCGCTGAAAAAGCAGGTCAGCAGCTAGCGTCCTGAAGTCAGAAACTCGTTGTCCGCAAGTAGCGGGGATGCCGAACTTCAGAGTTAGGATACTAGATGTTCCTGCTCTGGAGGTTGTCCCCTGTGGAGCGGTGGCCCTGCCCATCCCTGAATCGATCCCGAGCCATGCTTCGGCCGAGTGGCCGGGGCAAGCCTCGCGAAGCGACCGCCCGTGGGCGCTTGGGCTTGACGCCGGCCACTCGGCCGCAAGCACAATCAGCGATCGGAGGAGGGACAACGTCCTTGGCAACAGCATCTTAGCCGAATCGCGACGGCGGGACCGCCGCTGGGCGGCCCCGTGCGTCACACCTTGTTATGGTCCGAACGAGTTGTTCAGGGAGGGCCGGTGGCGGCCGCGGCAGCGGAAACCAGAGACGGTGCCCGCCATCCCATTGGCATTGGCGGTATCAGCTTGGTGTCCGGCGGGACGAAATTGGTCATTCGGACCCGCTTGAACACGTCCTTGATCAGG
>DATIMO010000458.1:0-5506 GCA_035475215.1 Acetobacteraceae bacterium
CGGTCAGAAAAAGCTCAACCAGCTCCTGCGGGATCGAAGCCAGCTTGGCCACGTCGCGGTCCACTTTGTTCGCTCGGCTCGGCATAATACGCCTCCTTGGCGTCGGTTATGCCTCGCACACAAAATTACCGACAGGCTCGGTTTGAGCTTGCTGGCGTAATCCTTCTCGAAGTTATCGTTCTTGCCTTTGCCCTTTTCCCGCGTCAACCGGACGTATTCTTCGAAGCACGCGGTCACGCGTTCGTCGGTATGGGAGATTTTCGAATCCGCAAGCTCCAGATGGAACGAATCAGTGTCATTCCAGCCGTCCCCGCCGGCTGCATTCTTCAGGCTGTTGCTCTTCATTGCCGACGCCCACTGCTTCTTGAACTCGGCGAAATCGTCACCGAACACCTTCTTGGGCTCCCAACTCACCTTGTCATCCACTTTCATCACGACGTGGCGGGCCTTGTCCGCCATATGAGCGCCCCAGCAGACCCAGGATTTTCCGTCCGCAACCTCCGCCGCCTGTTCGGCCGGGGTACGGGACTTGGTGACCGGGTTGTTATCGAGCACAAATGTGATTTCCGGAGGATCAGCGTCTTTTTTGGAGTCCTTCTTGTCCTTCGATTTCTTCTTCTTGTCCGCACTATCCGACAGCACTTTGGTCGCGGCAGTCGAGATATCCTTGGCGAAGGCTTTGACATTTTTCTCGATATCGGTGGACGCGTCGTCCTTGTCGCCGGCCATTTTTTCCTCCCGTCAAATTTCATCGGCCGGGGCAATGACGCGAAGGGTGCGGTGGCGTCCAGAAGAGTTGTATCGGTTGCATCTCGTGCATCCCCTGTGCTGCTTCGTTTTCCAGGTTTGGTGATCGGGCTGGGTTTCGGCTCGAGTGATGCGGTATGGGGTGTCTCGAACCTCGGGGGCGAGGGAGAAAGGCAAGCGTGAAGGGCGGGGGCAGATGACAGACTCGGTTTTTAACTTTGGAGGATCGAAAGGTTGCGACTGCTCAGGCATCTGGTTCCCCTGCTGGTGCTGGCCGCGTTCGGGATCGGCCTTTGGCATAGCGGCCTGCTGGAGGAACTGAGCTGGGGCACCCTGGCGCGCCACCAATCCGCGCTGCTCGCCGTCGTCGAGGCAAAACCGGTTGTCGCTGCCACAACCTATGTGACCCTTTATGCGCTTGTGGTGGCGTTCTCGGTGCCGGAGGCGGCGGTGGTCACCGTGGCTGGCGGCCTGCTGTTCGGAACGCTGCTGGGCGGCGCGCTGGCGGTCGTTGGCTCCACCATCGGCGCGGTCGTCCTGTTCCTGGTGGCCCGCACCGCATTCGCCGAAGTGGTGGCGCGTCGGGCGCGTGGGCTGATCGATCGCATCCGGCCTGGGCTGCAACGAGACGGGTTCAGCTATCTGCTGGCCCTGCGCCTGGTGCCCGCAGTACCGTTCTGGCTGGTGAACCTGGGCGCTGCGCTGTGCGGCATGCGGCTGTTTCCATATGCCGCCGCGACGCTGCTGGGCGTCATCCCGGCCACCTTCGTGTTCGCCTGGATCGGCCAGGGCGTGGGATCGGTGCTCGCCGCCGGGGGCACGCCCGACGTGACGCTGATCTTCTCGCCGAGGATTTTCGGCCCACTGCTTGCGCTGGCCGCCTTGTCGCTGATGCCGGTGCTGCTGCGCCACCTCCGCCGGGGCGGGTGACGGGTGCAATGGGATCTGGTGGTGGTAGGCGCCGGGGCCGCTGGGCTGTCGGTCACGGCGGTGGCCGCCCAACTCGGTCTCCGGGTCGCGCTGATCGAGCGCGACCGGATGGGCGGCGATTGCCTGAACACCGGCTGCGTGCCGAGCAAGGCGCTGCTGGCGTCGGCGCATGCAGCCGAGGCGGCGCGGAGTGCCGCGATTTTCGGCCTCCGGCTGCCGCCACCCAAGGTGGACTGGGACGCGGTGCGGGCGCACGTGCATGGCGTCATCGCCGCGATCGCGCCCACGGATTCCGAGACACGGTTTCGCGCGCTGGGTGCCACGGTAATTCGCGGCGCGGCTCGGTTCGTGGCACCGGACACTGTCGCGGTTGGGGATGAGTGGCTGCGCGCGCGACGGATCGTGATTGCGGCGGGCAGCCGGGCGGCGGTTCCGCCGTTGCCCGGGCTGAATCAGGTGCCGTTCCTGACGAACGAGACGCTGTTCGAGATGCCGCAGAAGCCGGACCACCTGTTGATCCTCGGCGGTGGCCCGATCGGGCTGGAGATGGCGGACGCGCACGCCGGACTCGGGTGCCGGGTCACGGTGGTCGAAGCTGCGTCCATTGCAGGCAAAGAGGACGCGGAACTGGTGGCCGGGCTGCGCACCGCGCTGGCCAAGCGCGGGGTCGCGTTTCATGAAGGCGTGACGGTGCGGGCGGCAGAGCCCGGCCCGGCGCTGGTGTTGGACGATGGCAGGCGGATTGCCGGGAGTCAGCTGCTGGTGGCGGTCGGCCGGCAGCCGGATCTCGCAGCACTCGACTTGCCGGCCGGTGGGGTGCGAGCGACCCGGCAGGGCATCGCGACGGATCGTGGACTGCGGAGCCTGAGCAACCGCCGGGTCTTCGCCCTGGGGGACATTGCCGACCCGCAGGGGATCGGACCGCGCGCCTTTACGCATGTGGGCAGCTACCATGCGGGGATCATGATCCGTCGCGCCCTGTTCCGGCTGCCGGCGCGGATCGACTACCGCGCGCTGCCGCGGGTCACCTACACCAGCCCGGAACTCGCCCAGGTGGGGATGACGGAAGCCGAGGCGCGGGCGGCCGGGCGGCGCATCCAGGTGCTGCGTTGGTCGATGGCGGACAACGACCGCGCGCAGACCGAGCGGGACCTGTCCGGGCTGGTAAAGCTGGTCGTGGAACGCGGGCGCGTGATCGGCGCCGGCATCCTGGCCCCGCATGCCGGTGAGATGATCAGCGCCTGGGGGTTGGCGATTGCCCGGCGGGTTCCGTTGTCGGTGATGGCGGGGATGATCGTGCCATACCCGACCCGGTCGGAAGCCGGGAAGCGCGCAGCGGGCAGCTTCTATGCGCCGCGACTTTTCGGTACACGCACCAGGACGGTGGTGCGCGCTTTGGCGCGGTTGCCGTAGACACGGCCGACGCATAACACTGTGACACAAGCGGTACGAGGGGTTGTCGGGCATGGAAATGGATCTGGTCGACTGGGTGATCCTGATTATCGCCGTCGTGGTGGCGATCGGCGGGCTGTTCATGGCGCGGGCCGGCGGGGGTGTTTACGGCCTCGGGCTGGCGCTGTTCGTGGTCGCGGTGGTGTTCGCGTTCTGGTTCGTCAAACGATTTTTCGACCGCATCGATGCAGGGCGGCACTGACATGTCCGGAACCGGCTGGGACCCGCAGCAGTATTTGCGGTTCGCGGATGAGCGGCTGCGTCCGGCGCTGGACCTGCTGGCGCGGGTGCCTCTGGGCGAACCGGCGCGCGTGGTCGATCTCGGATGCGGAGCCGGCAACGTCACCGCGATAGTGAAACGGCGGTTTCCGTCTGCCCGGGTTGCAGGTGTCGACGGGTCGGCCGCAATGCTGGAAAAGGCACGCAGCGCAGCGCCGGACTGCGAATTCGTGCAGGCCGACGTGGCGAGCTGGCAGCCGGATACGCCGCCCGATCTGATCTATTCCAACGCCGCGCTGCATTGGGTGGGCGGGCACCATGTGCTGTTCCCCCGGCTGCTGTCACTGCTGTCGCCAGGGGGCGTGCTGGCCGTCCAAATGCCGGCGATGCACGACGCACCGATGCGGCGGTTGCAGCTGGAAACAGCGCAATCGGGACCGTGGGCGGAGGCGCTGCGCGGGCATGTTTCCGCACGCGATATTCTGCCGCCGGCGGACTACTGGGACCTGCTGAAGCCACGAGCGGCGACCATGGACATGTGGGAAACGATCTATCTGCACCCTCTGTCCGGTGATGATGCGGTGGTGGAATGGGCGGCCGGCAGCAGCCTTCGCCCGTTCCTGGAACCGCTTTCAGCAGAGCTGCGCGCGGGGTTCCGGCGCGCCTACGCAGATGCGCTGCGGCCGCACTATCCGCGACGGCCGGATGGCACGACGTTGCTGCCGTTCCGGCGGTTGTTCATGGTCGCTCAGGTTTGATCCCCTGGAAGGCAAGTTTCACCACTGAGACCCCGAGACCGGAGAACAAATCGATGATTTCTGCAGGTCTGGGTGTCTGCGTGGTGAATCTTCTCTTTCCTGTCAGCCCTTCACCGCCCCCGCGGTCAGCCCGCTGATCATGAACCGCCGCACCACCAGCGAAAACACCAGCACGGGCAGCATGACCATGGTGCCTCCGGCGGCGATCCGGCCCCATTCCCAGCCGACGTAGTTCATGAAATTCACCACCGCAACCGGCGCTGTCATCGCATCCGAGCGCGTCAGGATCAGCGCGAAGAAGAAGTCGTTCCAGGAGAACACGAAACACAGGATCGCGGTCGCCGCCAGGCCGGGGGCGGCGGTCGGCAGCACGATGCGCAGCAGTCCCTGCCAGAATCCGGCGCCATCGATCCAGGCGGCTTCCTCCAGCGCGCGCGGCGTGTTCTCGAAGAAGGAACGCATCAGCCAGATCACCAGCGAGATATTGAACGTCAGATAGATGATGATCAGGCCGAGACGCGTGTCCAGCAAATGCAGGTCGCGGTACGCCAGGAAATACGGAATGGCGAACGCCGTCGGGGGAGCCAGCCGGCTGGCCATGATCCACAGACTGAGCGCGTTCGACCGCGAGTGCATGCGCGACAGCGCGTATGCGGCCGGCACGCCGACCAGCATCGAAAGCAGCGTGGACGTGATGCTGACCACCGCGCTGTTGACGAAGCTGCCGCGGAATTCGTTCTGCCACAGCGCCGCGTAGTTCGAAAGCGTCGGGGTGAACCACAGATGCGGCGGAAAGGCGAAGATCTCCGCGTTGGTCTCGAACGACATGCGCAACAGCCAGAGGAACGGCGCCAGTACCAGGATCACGAGCAGGATCACCACTGTGTGGGCAATGGCGTGGTTCGCCTTCATTCGGCGGCGCTCCAACCGGTCGTGCGCACAATGAACCAGCTCAGCACCAGTGTGGCCAGGACCAGCACCATGGTGATCGCGCTCGAATAGCCAAGGTAGGAGAAGTTGAACGCCTGCTGAAACGCGTAATAGTTGGTCACCTCGGTAACCGATCCAGGTCCACCGTCGGTCAGCAAATAGATCAACGGGAACGCCTTGATGCTGTCGATCAGGCGGAACAGGCCGGCCACCATCAGGGTGCCACGGATATACGGCAGGATCACATGCAGGGTCGCCTGCCACGCGCTCGCGCCATCGACGCGGGCAGCGTCCAGCAATTCGTCCGGCAAGGTCTGCAGCGCTGCCAGCACCATCAGCATGGTCAGCGGGAACCACTCCCAGGTATCCGCAGCGATGATCGCCGGCAGCGCCCAGGTGGGATCGGTGATCAGGGACGGGACGTTCCACCCGAGCGCCTTGAAGCTCCAATAGGCCGGGCTGATGTCGGG
>DATIMO010000459.1:0-3921 GCA_035475215.1 Acetobacteraceae bacterium
CCAACGAGCCATGCTGGATTTTGCCTGGAAGATGACGGCCACGCCATGGGCAATCGAGGATGCCGACCGCGACGCGTTGCGCGCTGTCCGACTGACTGAATCCGACATCTTCGATCTTGCGGAGACGGTCGCTTTTTTCAACCTGTCGAACCGGATGGCGTCGGCCACGGACATGATGCCGAACCGGGAATATCACGGCGCCGCACGTTAGCCGCTCGATGGGGTCTGGGTCTTTCGCTGCAGGCTTGCTTCCAGGGCGGGCGCGCCGCCCCTGCTCAGCAGTGCCGAAAAGTCAGACCGCTGCACGGCCACGCGGCTGATCGATCCGTCTGCAAGCACATCGGTCACCTGCCAACCGGCATCGGTCTTGCGCATCACGTAGTCGAGTTTGTGTCCGGTGCCCGATTGCGGCACGATTTCGGTACTGACAACCTGCTGCTGCGCTCCCAGCGAGCGGGTGACCGGGCTCACGACGAATTTCTGCCCGTCATAGCTGTCGAAATTCTCCACATACGACGCGACGGTATAGTTTCGGAAAACCCCGAGCAACGCCGTCTGCTGGTCTGGCGTCAGTCTCGACCAGGCTGGTCCGACGGAGACCCGCAAAATGTACGGCAGGTCGAAGACCTTGTTGACCACCGGCGTCAGCGCTTGCATGCGGCTTTGGAACGACGTGCTCTTGCCAGACTTCATTGCCGCGACCAGGGCCTGATCGAGTTCCTGGATCGGTCCGAGAACCGAGGGCTCGGCGGTGCTCTGGGTCGCGAGCGGCAGGTCCCGTGCGGATACCGGCGCCATCGGGCAGAAAGCCAACGCCGACGCCACAAGACACGGCGCAGTGCGGCTCAGGTACGGAATAACTGGCATCGGTGCTCCCCTGACTGTGAAAGCGGTATACCCGCGAAAGGGTTTCCCTCGGCACCGTGCTCCGGCTAACGTGATCGCGCTTGCGCGAGTCCAGGCGCCGCCCCTGTTGCTTGCCTTCAGAACCGCTGAGTAGCCGACACGGTTCCCGATGCCGGAGATTCCGATTGCCTGTGCTGCAAAACGTTCTTGCGGCGGCCGATACTCTCGCCGCCCGTACCGGCCTGCGCCGTTTCCGAACGTCGCCCGAGCGGTTGATCGACCTCGCCCGCCGGCAAGCCCGATGTGATGATTTCGGCGGCGCCCCGCCGTTGGACGCGCTGCGGCGGTTGCTGTCCGCCTGCGAACAGGAAGCGTCGCTGAGCCTTTTCGGCCAGTTTGCGCTGCGTTGGGATTCGCTGCGCTTCCTTGGTAATCTGCTGCGTCTGCGCGCACAGGAAAGCCGGTCGCCCGGTCTGCTGACGGAGCCGATCGAAAAGCCGATCTTCATCACCGGCCTGCCACGCAGCGGAACGACATTCCTGCACCGGCTGATGCTGGAAGATCCGGTCAGCCGGGCCCCGCTTGTGTGGCACACAATCTATCCATGCACTGAAAGCGAACCTGACAAGAGCATACGGCAAGTGTCGCGGCAACTGCGTGGCTTCGAACTGTTGGCGCCGGACTTCCGTGGCTTGCATCCGATCACCGCCGAATCGCCGCAAGAGTGCTCGGAAATAACCGCGCATGTTTTCCGCAGCTTGCGCTTCGATACGACGTACCGGATCCCGTCCTACCGGCGTTGGCTGGATGCCGAGGGACAGCACGACGCATATGAATTCGAGCGGCGTTTCCTTCAGCACCTGCAACACCGGTATGGGCGCGGTCGTTGGGTGCTGAAATGTCCGGACCACCTGTTTGCATTGCCGGAGCTGAAAGCAGCGTTTCCGGATGCGCGTATGGTGTTTGTGCATCGGGACCCGCTGAACGTGCTGCTGTCGGTTGCCCATTTGACCGAGGTGCTGCGGCGGCCGTTCACACGGCAATTGGACCGGATCGGCATAGGCCGACAGGAGAGCGCGCGCTGGCTGGACGGAACCGCGCGCATGATCCGTGCCGCACGCGAGGAGCCGTTCGCGGAGCCGATCTTCCATGTCGGGTACCGCGAACTGGTCGGTGATCCGGTGGGAACGATCGCCCAGGTATATCGGCATTTCGGCCTGGAGTTGGATGCGCCCACGCGGAATCGGATGACGCGTGCGGTGGCCGTGCATCCGGATGGCGGATACCGGCACGACGCTTACCGCTTCGAGGATCACGGGCTGGACGAGGCGGTGGAACGGGAGAAATTTGCCGATTATACCCGGTTTTTTGGGATCGAGGCGGAGCCGCCGCGGGCCGCGGCTACCCCGGCAAGGCACGCCGCATGAGCCACGCGTTCATGACCCGCGCGGCAGCTTGCGCTCGACCAGACGGGCGAACAGCGCCGAGCCATACGGAATCGCCGCGTCGTTGAAATTGTAGTTCGGATTGTGTACCGGTGCGCTGTCTTCGCCGTTGCCGATGTTGATGTACGCGCCTGGCACCTGCTCCAGCATGAAACTGAAATCCTCTGAGGCGACCGCCGGGGGTTTGTTCCGATCGACCTGATCAGCCCCCACCAGTTCCTCGGCAACATCCGCGATTTCCTGCGCGTGGACCGGGTGATTGATCAGCGGTGCGAAGATCAACCGGAAATCGACCGAGACGGAAGCACCAAATCCGGCCGCGATGTTGGTTGCGACACGCTGCATGGTCTGCTCGATCAGGCTCATGACCTCGCGCCGCATTGTGCGTGCCGTGCCGGACAGGGTGGCGGTTTCCGGGATCACATTATAGGCGTCGCCGCCCTGAATGCGGGTGATGCTGAGCACGGCGGTGTCGCGTGGCGACACGTTGCGGGCGACGATGGATTGCAGCGCGGTGCCGAGATGGCAGGCGACCAGCACGGGGTCGATGCTTTCTTCCGGTCGGGCACCATGCGCGCCGCGGCCGGTGATGGTGATGTCGAAGAAGGCGCCGCCGGCCATGGCCGCGCCCTGGGCGATGGCATACTGCCCTACCGGCATTCCCGGACGGTTGTGCAGGCCGAAGATCGCATCGCACGGGAACCGTTGAAACAATCCGTCCTTCAGCATCGCCAGCGCGCCGCCAATGCCTTCCTCGCCAGGCTGGAAAATGAAGTTGACAGTGCCATTGAAGGCCCGCGTTTCCGCCAAATAGCGGGCGGCACCGAGCAGCATGGTGGTGTGCCCGTCATGGCCGCAGGCGTGCATCGTGCCACGGTTCTGGCTGGCATACGGCAGGTTGGTTGCTTCCTCGATCGGCAACGCGTCCATGTCGGCGCGCAGACCGATTGACTGGTGCCCGTTGCCGGAGCGCAGCACACCGACCACGCCGGTGCCGCCCACGCCGCGATGCACCTCTACGCCCCATTCTTCCAGCTTCTGGGCCACGATCTCCGCGGTTCGGTGCTCCTCCAACCCAAGCTCCGGATTGGCGTGGATATCGCGCCGAGTGGCGGTAAGTTCGTCATGATAGCGGCGGATATGATCGAGCGCGGGCATCTTCTGTCCTATCGCGGTTGCAGTCTGAAGCTGGGCGGGTGGTCGGGCTGAGTGGTAACGATCGCAATGGGGAGTACGGGGCGGGATCCGTCAAGCCTGACGTGGAATGCCTGGATCAGCTTCGCCAGCACCAGTGTGGCCTCGGTCAGCGCGAATTGCGCGCCGACACAGACCCGCGGGCCGGCGCCGAACGGCAGCCAGGCGAAGCGCGGCGGTGGCGGCGTATCGGGCAGAAAGCGCGACGGATCGAAGACGTCCGGATCACGCCAGATCCGGCGATGACGGTGCAGCACCCAAGGTGCAATCATCAGGATGACGCCTGCGGGAATCGCGATATCGCCAGCGCGGTCCGCTGCGATCGCCTGGCGGGCGATGGTGAAGGCGGGCGGAAACAGACGCAGTGCCTCATTGATCACCGCCCGCGTGCGCACCAGTTTCGGCAGCTTGGTGGCTGCCAGATCCGGCGACAAAT
>DATIMO010000460.1:0-11479 GCA_035475215.1 Acetobacteraceae bacterium
TCGGCGGCGCCATCGGCAGTTCCGTCATGCGGATCCCGATCGCGTCGCGGATCGCGTTGCCGACCGCCGCCATCGGCGGAATGATCGGCACTTCGCCCACGCCGCGCGCGCCGAACGGATGACGCGGATTAGGCACCTCGACCATGATCGCCTCGACCATCGGCAGGTCGGACGCGACCGGGCAGCGGTAATCCAGGAACCCCGGATTCTCCATCTGTCCCTTATCGTTGTAAATGTATTCTTCGTTCAGCGCCCAGCCGATGCCCTGCGCGGCGCCGCCCTGGATCTGGCCTTCGACGTAGCTGGGGTGGATCGCCTTGCCGACGTCCTGCACCGCAGTGTAGCGCAGGATGGTCACCTGCCCTGTCTCGCGGTCCACCTCCACGTCGCAGATATGCGCGCCGAAGCCGGGGCCTGCACCCTGCGCGTTCACCGACACCTCGGACGTGATCGGCCCGCCGGTCTTGCCGGCGCGCAGCGCGATCTCGGCCAGCGACAGCGGCTCGAACGCGCCGGCATTGGAGCCGGCCGGATATGCGGCGCCGTCCCTCCAATCCACCGCCTCGGGCGGGATGTCCCAGATCTGCGCCGCCCGTTGCTTGAGCTGTTCCACCACCTGCTCGGACGCCTGGGTCACCGCCATGCCGGTGGCGAACGTCACGCGGCTGCCGCCGGTGACATGGGTGAACCCGATCGAGGCGGTGTCGCCGACGATCGGGCGCACCTTGTCGACCGGAATGCCCAGCACCTCGGCGGCCATGATCGCCATGGAGGCGCGCGAGCCGCCGATATCCGGACTGCCTGAAACCACCGACGCGGTGCCGTCTTCGTTGATGTGGACAGCGCCGGAGGATTCGCCGCCGATGTTGAACCAGAAGCCGCAGGCGAGTCCGCGGCCAACGTGCTTCCCGGGGCCCGGTTTCAGCGGCGACTTCCAGTGCTCGCTCTGTTTCGCCGCTTCCAGGGTCTGCAGGAAGCCGATGTCGCGATGCGTCGGCCCGTAATGCGTCTTGGTGCCGTCACGGGCGCCGTTTTTCTCACGCAGCGCAATCGGGTCCATGCCCAGCTTGCGTGCCAGATCATCGAGCGCGCTTTCGACAGCGTAGGACGACATCGGCGCCCCCGGCGCGCGATACGCTGCCACCTTCGGCCGGTTGGACACCACGTCGTAACCGATGACCTCCACGTTCGGCAGGTCATACATCGCGAAGCCGCACATGCAGCCCGGCTGTACCGGCGATCCCGGGAATGCGCCCGCCTGATATTTCAGCACCTCCTTCGCGGCGACGATTGTGCCGTCGCGTTTGGCGCCGAGCTTCACCTCGATCGTGGTGCCGGAGGTCGGGCCAGAGGCGCGGAACACTTCCTCCCGCGTCATCTGCATCTTCACCGGGCGGCCGGATTGCTGCGCCAGCGCCAGCGCCAGCGGCTCCAGATAGACCAGCGTCTTGCCGCCGAAGCCGCCGCCGATCTCCAGCGGCACCGCGCGGATTTCCGAGATGTCCCAGCCGAGCAGCTTGGCGCAATAGGCGCGCACCATGAACTGGCCCTGGCTGGAGCTGTACACCTGCGCCTGGCCGTCAGCAGCCACCGAGACAACGCACGCATGCGGCTCGATATAGGCCTGATGCACCGGCGCCGTCGTGTAGCGTCCCTCGACCACCACATCGGCGTCGCGGAATCCGGCCTCGACATCGCCCTTGTTGAAATAGACCCGCTTGGCGATGTTGGATGCCTTGGTCGGCTTCGGCTCAACGTTGGCGGTGAACAGGTCGTCGTGCAGGATCGGGGCGTCGGGTGCCATTGCTTCCTCCACGTCGATCACGTGGGGCAGCACCTCATATTGCACATCGATCAGATCGAGCGCCTGGTCGGCGACCGACTGGCTGATCGCGGCCACCGCGGCGACCGCGTGGCCTTCGTACAGCACCTTGTCGCGGGCGATGCAGTTGCGCGAGAGGTCGCGGAAGTTCATCGGCCCCTCGCCGACGAACGCTTCCTCGCTGGCGATGTTGGGGAAATCCGCGGCGGTGACAATCGCTTTCACGCCGGGCAGCTTCACCGCTTTCGACGTGTCGATCTTCAGGATCCGTGCGTGTGCGTGCGGGCTGCGCTTCACCTTGCCCCACAGCATGCCGGGCAGCACCATGTCGGCGCCGAACGTCGCCCGGCCGGTCACCTTATCGACGCCATCGGGCCGCACCGGGCGGGTACCGACGACCTTCAACTCCGGTTTCGAGACAATGTAATTCATGCTGCCCTCACTGCTTCACCACGCATTTCCGCGGCGGCGTCCATCACGGCGCGAATCACCTTGTCATACCCCGTGCACCGGCACAGGTTTCCGGCCAGCCAGTACCGCGCTTCTTCTTCGGTCGGGTTGGGATTTTCATCCAGCAGCGCCTTGGACGCCACGATCAGCCCGGGCGTGCAAAAGCCGCATTGCAGGGCTGCATGCTCCAGGAACTGGCGCTGCAGCGGGTGCAGGTCCTCGCCCTGCGCGATCCCTTCAATCGTAACGAGGCTGTGGCCCTCGGCTTCCACGCCGAGCATCAGGCAGGAACACATCAGCTTGCCGTCGCAGATGATGCTGCATGCGCCGCAATCGCCGGAGGCGCAGCCTTCCTTGCTGCCGGTCAGATTGAGCGTGTTGCGCAGGACATCCAGCACGGTTTCCTGCGGTTCACAGAGGAACTCGACCGGTTCGCCGTTGATCGTGGTGGTAACGTGATGCTTGCTCATCAGTTCAGTGTGCCTTCTTGGGCGCAATACCTTGCGCGCGTTGGAATGCGATGGCGGCAGTGCGGCGCGCGAGCACGCCGGCCACCTTGGTGCGATATTCGATCGTGCCACGTTTGTCGGTGATCGGCTTGCAGACCGCCTGTGCCGCAGCATCGAGCCGCGCCAGCGTGGCATCATCCAGCTTGTGGCCGATCAGCGCGTCGGCAGCGCCTATCACCACCAGCGGCGTCGGCGCGACAGCACCGAGCGACACTTTCGCAGCAGTGCAGACACCGGATGCGTCCAGCGTGACCCAGATGCCGCAGCCAACCACCGCGATATCCATCTCGGTTCGCGGAATGAACCGCAGATAGGCATCGCCGCTGCGTGGCGCCGGTTTGGGCAGACGAATTTCGAGGATGAACTCGTCCTTCGCCAGTGATGTGCGGCCGGGTCCAACCACCACCGCCTCCACCGGCAATTCGCGCTTGCCCTTGGACCCGACAATCACCGCCACCGCGCCCACGGCGATCATTGCGGGCACGCTGTCGGCCGCCGGAGAGGCGTTGCAGAGATTCCCGGCCAGCGTCGCGCGGCCCTGGATCTGCGTCGAGCCGATCAGGTCCATCGCTTCCACCACGCCCGGATAGGCGCGCTTCAACGCTGCGTTCGCCTCGATCACCGCGCCCGGCGTCGCGGCGCCGATCACGAACCCGCCGCCATCCTCGCGAATGCCCATGATCCCCGGGATCTTTTTGGTATCAACGATCAGGTCGGGTTTCACGCGGCCGGACCGAAGCTGAACCAGCAGGTCGGTCCCGCCGGACAGCAGTTTGGCCTGACCGGAGGCTCCGGCCAGCAAGGACACGGCTTCGTTGATCGTCGTCGGCGAGGCATAACTGAGGCTGGGCATGTTCGCTCCTGATTGCGCGCGGCAATAGTACCCGGTCCGCTCCCCCGCGTCCGGGCTGGCAGTTGGGTCATTTTCCGCTGACATGCGGGATGGGGTCAAGCGCAGGGCCGGCGGAGGGCTGGGAATGCACACCGTGTCCAGGCGGCGCCAGGTCGTGGATGGCACGCCGTCCCTGCAGAGGTGCGGCCACCACCTCCCGCCCGCAATGCGTGCAGAACCGATCAGGTCTGCGCTGGACATTGGACACCTACCGCGAAACAACCGCGCCCAGATGCAGGAGAAAGCCCATGGACCTCAAAGGCGCGATCGCACTTGTCACCGGCGGCAACGGCGGCCTTGGCCAGCGCATCTGCCACGCCCTGGCGAAAGAAGGTGCGCACATCGCCGTCATGTATGCCCAAAGCCGCGACCAGGCCGAAACCGTCGCAGGCGACCTCACATCGCGTTACCAGATCAACGCCGCCGCTTTCGCCTGCGACATCACCGACGCCGCCGCCGTGAAGACCCTGGTCGCCGACGTAACCAAACGCTTCGGCCATCTCGACATCCTGGTCAACGACGCCGCCTACAACACGTCGATCCCCTTCACCGACCTCGACGCCCTGACGCAGGACGTGTGGGACAGGATCATGGCGGTCAACCTGACCGGGCCGATGCGCCTGACGAAGTCGGTAGCGCCCATCATGAAGGCGCAAAGCCGAGGCCGCATCGTCAACATCGCGTCCGTTGCCGGGCTCCAGCCGACCGGCTCGTCCATCGCCTATGCGGTGTCCAAGGCGGGCCTGATCCACCTCACGCGCTGCATGGCTGTGGCACTGGCGCCCGAGACGCTCGTCAACTGCATCGCACCTGGCTTGCTGGAGGGCACACGCGCGACATCCAACCTCCGGCCCGAGCAGGTCGAGCGCTCCGCCTCCAGCTCATTGCTGAAGAAAGCGGCCGACAAGGACGACTGCGCCGACATGGTCGTCACCATGTGCCGCACCGAAACCATGACCGGCCAGACGGTCGTCATCGACTCTGGACGCCTGTTTCATTGAGCAGCCACCTCGCCGGTGCGAGGATTGGTCCTACGGCTCTCTTCTTTCGCAGGATCCTGGTACAGAATGCGGTCATGAGACATTTTGAGTCAGAGCTGATGAACCAAACCCCCGCCGTGGTACGCTGACCCATGCCCGGTCCCACACTCATCATCGGCGGCGGCATCGTCGGCTCCTGCGCCGCCTTGTTCCTGGCGCCGCATGCGGACGTAATCGTGCTGGAGAAGGACCCGACTTACCAGTTCGCTTCCACCACGCTGTCCGCCGCATCCTTCCGCCAGCAATTCTCGTTGCCGGTGAACCTGCACATGTCGCGCTTCGGCGCGGACTTTCTGGAGGAACGCGCCGACCGCGTCGGGCTGGTTCGCCGCGCGTACCTGATTCTCGCCACCGCGGCCGGCGAAGCGCAGCTCAAAGCCAACCGCCGGATGCAGCTTGCTGAAGGCGCCAAAGTCGCGCTGTTTGAAGGCCCCGCCGCGATCGCCGAGCGTTTCCCCTGGCTGCAAACGGCGGATCTTGCCTGCGCCACGCTGGGCCTGGCCAACGAAGGCTGGTTCGACGCGTACAGCTTGCTCCGCGCCGTCCGCGAGGAAGCCATCGGCCGCGGCGCCCGCTACATCGCCGATGAAGCCACCGCCATCGACCGTAGCGGCAACGCCGTCACCGCCGTGCACACTGCCAAGTGCGAACGCATCGAGGCCGCACATGTGGTGATCGCTGCCGGCCGTCACGCCGGACGTGTCGCCGCCATGGCCGGCGTGCCGCTGCCGATCGAGCCCCGCAAACGCACCGTCTTCGTGCTGCGCGCGCCGCTGGACAACGCCGGCAAGCCGCTGATGTTCGATACCACCGGTGCCTGGATCCGCCCGGAAGGTGAGGGCTTCATCGGTGGCATTTCCCCCACCGCCGAGAACGACCCTGATCCATGCGAAGACTTCAACCCGGACATCGACCAGCTTGAAGACCTCGTCTGGCCGGCGCTCGCCCACCGGATTCCCGCATTGGAACAGTTGCGCATGGTCCGCGCCTGGGCCGGTCACTACGACATGTGCCTGCTCGACCACAACGCGGTGATCGGTCCGCACCCGGATATCGCCAACCTGATCATCGCCGCAGGCTTCTCCGGGCACGGCGTGCAGCACGGCCCTGCGACCGGCCGCGCGGTCTCCGAACTGATCCGCTTCGGCCGGTACCAGACGCTGGACCTGACCCCGCTGGGTTACGAACGTGTGCGCGATAACAGGCCGATGTGGGAACTGGTGGTATATTGAGGAACCATTACTCAGTGGGTCATCGCCACACGTGCTTCCGCATTGCCTGACTGAGCGGCCAGAACTGACAATCCGGTCTATCGTCGGTTGGGGGGTGCTTGATGGTTCTGGCTAGTACTCCGGTTCTGAATTGGCGATTGAAACCCGCCTCCGGCGGGGGCGGCTGGCAGCGGCCGGACAGGATGGGTAGAAGGGCCGGAGTATATGGCGGGGCAGCCGTGGCGAGGCGCGTCTGGACGTATGTCGGTGGGCGGGCCGGTAACAAACCGTCGCCGGCAGAGCAGGCGGCGATTACCGCGGCCTGCGAAACGCTTGTTGCCGAGGTGCTGAGGCCGCGTTTCCTCCCGGAAATCCGTTCCTCCACCGCGTTCAACTATCCGGTTGCCATCGCCGGCAAGTGGCATGGCAACAAGTACCGGTTCTTCACGCGTTACCGTTCGGACAATCCCGCTTCCCTGGCAGCGGAGTTCGATGCGCCCTTCGCCCGGCTGGACTACATCAGCCGGGACTGTTTCGATCTTTTGTGGCACCGGCACACCGGCGAATGGTTTCGTGTGTTCGAGCGCCTGTCCCTGATGGAAGCGCTGCATCGGATCGCGAGCGAGCCGTATTTTCAGCCTTGTTGACCTGCCCACGGACGCGGTCGACCAGTCTGCCAGGCGTCGGTACCACCATTCCCGGCGCTTTCGCTGCCGGCGTCAGCGTCAGCG
This sequence comes from Acetobacteraceae bacterium, assembly GCA_035475215.1. Classification (GTDB taxonomy): domain Bacteria; phylum Pseudomonadota; class Alphaproteobacteria; order Acetobacterales; family Acetobacteraceae; genus DATDIC01. The sequence goes on from DATIMO010000460.1 coordinate 6,656, forward strand.
CCGGTTTCGGCGCCAGCGTCGGAGCGGGCCTTGGAATCGAGCTGCAGGAAGAAATCTTCGCCGTTCCACAGCTTCATGATTTCGGCGCGCGCCCAGCAGACGCCGCGGCTCTGGTTCCAGGGAACATCGATCACACGGACACGCGGCCTTGTGAAATCAGCCGGAGCCAGCTCGTCACCGGCCTGCTGCCAGCAGACCCCCGCAATCAGCTCTCGCGCATCTCGCCGGGCAGCACCCCAGCCGCCGCGCACGGTCTGCCAACTCGTGCGCAGTGCCGCGACATCGGCGGTCGCGGCGAGCCAGGTCCGGCCAATCATTTCCGCCGGCCGAGCAGCACGCCCACCGCCGTACCAGCGATCTCGCGAATGGCGTCCAGCAGGTCTTTCCATCGCGCGACGGACACGTCGGTGCTTTGACGGTGAATCGCGAACAGGGCTTCCGAGCGCGGACGGCAGAGTTCATCTTGCACGCGGGTGGTGACGTCGCCGGTCATCATCACGACGGTCTGCACGACGATCTGTTCCAATCCCATGTCCCAGATCTTTTGCAGCACCATCACGTCCTCGGGTGCAACAATGTAGCTAAGACGATGATTGCTTCAAGTTGAAGCAACCATCGTCTGGCTTCCCCTTGTTCGAGGGTGTGATTCGCGCTGATGGGTCCGCCTCAAGCGATCACGCGCTAGGCGGCAAAGCGGAACCGTCGCTCCAACCGCAACGCAGCGCTGGAAATGGAAAAGTTGATTACGAAGTAAACCAGCGAGAGCAGCAGGAACACGCGCAGGCTGTCGCCCACCGTCTCGCGCACCAAAAGCCCGGCGCGGGTCAGTTCGATCAGACCGACGATGGAGGCGAATGAGGAATCCTTTAGCACCGCCACGTAGACCCCAATGGTGGGTGGGATCAGTACACGCACCGACTGCGGCGCCACGACGGTCAGGAGCGCCTTCCAGAAGCCCAACCCCAAGGCGAGTGCTGCGTCCCACTGGCCACGTCCGATACTGCGGAACGCGGCACGCACGACCTCAGAGATGAAGGCCGACGCTTCCAGCACCATGGCGATCACCGACGCCTCGAACGGCGACAGCTTCACCCCGGTTGCGTAGGAAAGGCCGTAATAGGAACCGAAGAACAGCAGCAGCGGCGGAGTTGATCGGAACGCCTCGGTGAAGCACAGGCAGATGGCGCGGATCGGTGCCGGCCCATACGTGCGGGCGAGGCCCACAATCATTCCGAACACCAGACCGGCAAGCAGCGCGATTGCGCTGAGTTCGAGCGTCATCAGCGCGCCGTCGAGAAACACCCGCCAATAATCCCAGACATTGCCGTGCGCGAACATGGGTTGTCAGCTCGTCGATAGGCGTCGTTGTCGCCGGTCGATGGCCGCCATCGTAATGGCGACCGCCTGGCACAAAACGATGTAGATCACTGCGGCGACCAGGAAGGCTTCCATGTAGCGGAAGGACCCTGACCCGGTGGCCAGCATCCAGTCACTGAGTTCCGGTACCCCGATCACCGCGGCAATCGAGCTGCCGATCAGCACACCGATGCATTGGTTGGCGTAGGCAGGGATGATGACGCGAATCACCTGCGGCAGCACGATGAACATCTCGATGTGAAGGCCGCGCAGCCCAAGCGAGCGGGCGGCCTCCCGCTGCCCCTGGGGGATGGTGGTGTATCCCGAACGGAAGATCTCGGTGCAATAGGCCGCGGCGTTGGTGGTCAATGCGGCAATGGTGGCCCAGAAGTTCGACAGGTGGAGGCCGATCTGTGCCAAGCCGAAGAAGAACACGTACAGCAGCACCAGCAGTGGGATATTGCGGAACAGCTCGACATAGGCGCGTGCGAACGAGGCGATCGGCCACGAGGGCGACAAGCGTGCCTTGGCCAGAAGCAGGCCGATCGGTGTGCTCAGTGCCAGAGCGAGCGCGGTGATCTCCAGCGTGGTGCCGATCGAGATCGGCAGGCTGCTGAAGTAGCTGGTGATCGCCTGCAGCCGGAACTGATACAACCGGGCTGTCCGCCAGTGCCTGATTGTGGAGTCAGGTCACAGCGGCGGCATGTTGTAGCCGAAATACTTCTTGAACAATCGCGCGTCGTCCCCCGAGCCGACCAACTGGCGCACGAAGGTATCGACGACCCGCAACCAGTCGGGATCACCGGCCGGAACTCCGAGACAGATTTCCTCGTACGACCAGTTGCCCGGCAGATTGCGGAAATCGGCACCGGCCTGGGCCAGGAAAGCAGCGTCCTGCAGGCTGTCCACGATCTGAGTGTCGACTTGCCCGGAACGCAGGGCCAGGAACGCGTCGTCAACCGTGTTGAACCGCACCACGGTGGCGTTCGGGGTGACGCGCGCCGCAATATCCTCGGCGGTGCCGCCGCGCGGAACGCCGATCTTCACCCCCGCCTTGTTGACCTGCGTGACGTCGGTCAGCGGCGAGCCCTTCTTCACCAGGTAGTTGCTGCCGACGATCAGGTAGGGACGGGTGAACGCGATCGCGGTGGAACGCTCGATCGTGGCGGTGAAGTCGGCAATCGACACATCGGCCTTTCCGGTCTGCAGAGCGGTAATGCGACCTGGCGAGTCCACAACGATCCATTGCGGCTTCACCTTCAGCGCCGCTGCCAGCATCTGTCCGATCTCGATATCATAGCCTTCAGGCTGGCCGTCCGGCTTTATCGCACTGTAGGGCGGGTTGCCGGCAACGGTTGCAATCCGCAGCACGCCCGTCTTCTGGACGTTGGCGAGGATCTGGTTGGTCTGGGCGTATGCGGGGGACCGAGGTCCGATCGGCGCGATCATCGCCAGCCCGAGCCCTAGAAGCGCGACGAAGACCGATCGACGATGTTGCATGCCTCGTTTCCCCCCGGCTTTGGATCAGTATGTCAGAGGCGTCGAACCTCGAGCAACCTCACCGTCTCCCGGCAACTCCAGAGCGGAACAGGAACGTTAGCGGAACGGCACAGAACGATGCGATCGCGATCAGCACGAACAAGTCCGCATATGCCAGCACCGCAGCCTGCTGGGTCAGCATGTGATTGAGCAGCCCCATCGCCGCCTGCTGGGCCTGTTCGGCGCTCCGTCCCATCGCCTGCAACGCGCGCGCATAGCTCGCCAATGTATCAGCGAAGCTCTGATCGAACGGGCTCATGTGCCCCGCAAGATAGGCCCGATGCATCTGCAACCGCTCCGCCGCGAGGGCGGTGGCCACCGAAATCCCAATCGAGCCAGTAATGTTGCGGAACATGGCGTACAGCGCGGTGGCGTCCGGATTGAGCGCGCGGGGCAGGGTGGAGTAGGCAAGCGTGCTGTTCGGCACAAACAGGAAGGCGAGGCCCACGGTCTGGATGGCGCGAAAAACCGCCAGCGTGGTGAAATCGACCTGCGGCGTGAGGCGAGAGGCAAACACAGCAGCAAGCCCGAGCACCAGGAAACCGAATGCCAGCAAGTGCCGGGTCTGGACGTGCCGCAGGCCGAATCGGCCGACCACGGGGATCAGCAGGATCATCAGCGCGGCGCCGGGCGACAGCAGCAGGCCGGCCAGCAAACCCGTGTATCCCAGCCACTGCTGCGCCAGCGCGGGGATCAGCAGATTACTCGAATAGAGGATCGCGCCGATCGCCGAAATCATCACCACGCCGACCGCGAAATTGCGGTCCTTGAGGGCGCGAAGGTTCACCACCGGTCGGTCGATCAACAGCAGCCAGACGGTGGCGCCGGCCAGGCCGACAGCCGCCAGCAGCGCGAACCACCGAATGGCCGGGGAGCCGAACCAGTCATAGTCCTCGCCCCGATCGAGCATGACCTGCAGCGATCCAAGCCCAAGGGCGATCAGGCCGAGCCCGACATAATCGATATCAATCAGTTTGACGCGGTCGCGCCGCACCCAGGGCGGATCCTCTACCATCTGCGCCACGGCGAAGAACGCGAATACGCCGATCGGCACGTTGATCAGGAACACCCAGCGCCAGGAGTAGCTGTCGGTGATCCAGCCACCGAGAGTGGGGCCAAGGATCGGCGCAAAGATCACCCCGGTTGCCACGATCGAGAAACCGCGGGCGCGCTGCGAAGGTTCGAACGTGTCCAGGATGATGGATTGCTGGTTCGGCTGCATGCCACCGCCGAACAGGCCCTGAAACAACCGAAACACCACCAGTTGCGGCAGGCTGGTCGCAATGCCGCACAGGAAGGAGCATAGCGTGAACATGGCGATGCAGATCAGGAAGTAGCGCTTGCGCCCGATCAATCGGGACAGCCAGCCGGCCACCGCCACGACGATGCCGTTGGCAACCAGATAAGAAGTGATGGTCCAGGTCGCGTCGTCAAAGCTCGCCGACAGGCTGCCGGAGATATAGGGCAGGCTGACATTGACGATGGTGCTGTCCAGGATCTCCATGAACGGCGCCAGAGTCGCCACGATGGCGATCAGCCAGGGGCTGCCCTTCGGCCGCCACAGGGCGTCGGGCAGCGGCGGCATCGGTCAGCGCAGCCGGATGGTCGGCACCACGGATACGCCGAGCGGCAGCGGGTGCTGCGGGTCCATGCCGCTGTCGATCACGATCTTTACCGGCACGCGCTGGACGATCTTCACGAAATTGCCGGTCGCGTTTTCCGGCGGGAAGGCGGTGAAACGTGATCCGGAGCCGAGTTGGATGCTGTCCACGTGGCCCCGCAGGTGCAGGTTGGGATACGCGTCAATGCCGATGTCCACCTTCTGGCCGGGACGGATGCGATCGAGGTCGGATTCCTTGAAATTGGCGGTGACCCACACTTCCGGCGTGACGATGGCGAGTATCGATTGTCCTGGCTGGACGTAGGAAC
>DATIMO010000461.1:0-6105 GCA_035475215.1 Acetobacteraceae bacterium
CATGCGCAAGGTGGCGCGGTCGGTGCCGCGGGGCGCGACTCCACCATGACGCTCGAAGCGAAATGGCTCGGCGCCTGCAAGCCCGATCAGAAGCCCGGCGACATCGTGATGCCCGGCGGCTTCAAGCTCAACGTCAAGGACGCCGAGAAGTTCAAGAACCTGGTGCCTGCGCCGAAGGCGAATTAGCGGAGCACTTTCTGCGCCTCGCCCCGCTTGCGGGGAGAGATCGCCGCGCACTTGCGCGGCGGGTGAGGGCAGTTACTGTATCATCCCATACGACCTCAGACACGACAGCAATAACTGTCCGGCAACGCCCACCAGCACCACCTCCGCCACGCGCGCCACCTTGCTCGCCGCTACCCTGACAGACGATCCGCCCAACTGAAACATGTCACGGCCCCTTGTTCGCTCAGGCCGACGCACCCTGCGAAAGGTCAACGACCTTCCGATCCAGCGATGCTGTCAGCGCCGCCCCTGTCCCATCCGCCAGCAGGCTGCGGAAATCCGACCGCAGCACCGCGGCGCGGCTGATCGAGCCATCCGCCAGCACGTCCAGCGCACGCCAGCCATCGCTGGTACGGTGCATCACGAAATCCAGCCGGTGTGCGGTGCCGGAAAGCGGAACCAATTCCGTCTCGACCACGCAGCCATCGCTGCCGATGCCGCGCCCGCCTGGAAGAATGCGGAACGTCTGGCCGGACCACGAATCGAAATTGGCCACCCAGTTGGCCACGCTGTACCGCGCGAATGCAGCCAGCAACTGCGCCTGACGACCCGTGCTCAATGTCGTCCAGCGCGGCCCCACCACCATGCGCAGCGTGGCTGGCATATCGAAGCTGCGCTGCAGCACCGGCGCCAGCATCGCGCAGCGCTGTGTGAACGGCACCGCACGTCCCGCCTTCATCACGGCCAGCAGCCCCGCTTGCAATTCGGCAATGCGCTGGCGGGCCGCGGCATCGGCCGTTTCGTCCGCACGGGCAACCCGTCCGGCAACCAGCGCCAGAGCGACACAAGAGAAAGACCGCAGTGCTGTGCGACGTGAAATCGACGTCATGGCTCTACCCCTCCGAAAGATTGTTGAGCGAGGGTTTAGCCGCACGCGAAACCGGACGCGTCGCTCGGACGGGCTACGCGATAAAAAATCTTTGATGGCTCGAACGGGCTATGGTCACCTCAGAACAACAGCAGCGGCACCGCCGAAGAAAACAGCAGCCCTAGCCGCGCCGCGACCGCCACCGCCGCTGCCCGCGTCGGCAGTGCAAGTTTCAGCAGCACATTGGCGACATGGCGCTTCACCGTGTGCTCGCTCAGCCCAAGCTCAGTGGCGATCTGCGGATTACTCAGGCCCTGTGCAACCAGGCGCAGAACCTGCTGCTCGCGTCCGGTCAGCGGATGGGGCGATGCCGAGGCGGCTGCCTCGCTGCCCAGCGTTGCGACCGATCCAGCTTCGGCGGCGGCGCGCAGCGCTCGCAGATAGCGCGCCGCCAGTTCCGGCGCGGCAAAATAGGTCCGCCCTGCCAGCCGGCTTCGCAGCAGGTCCGGTTCGTTCTGTGCCAGATGAGTCATTACCGCGCCCGCTTCCGCCAGTTGGCCGGATTCCGCCAGGCACGCTGCAAGCAGAATCTGGTGGCCGCTGAACTGTCGGTTCAGCGCCATTGCGCGCTTGACGTTGCGGATGCAACCCTGGCAGTCGCCATCGACATAATCGGCCAGCGCCAGCGCCCAGTAACTCAGGTCGATCGAACGGTCGCGCGGCCCGACCCGCAGCGACAGCTCCGCATGCTGGCGCGCCTCATCCACCAGACCGAGGTTTGATTCCTCCCACGACAGCCAGCGCAGCGTCGTGGTGTCGCTCGGATTGAGATCGTGCGCGCGCCGCAGATTGCCGATCGCTTCATCGTGCTGCAGCCGTCGCATGGCGATGTGCCCCAGCACCGCATACGCCGAGTGATCGGACGGATCGAGCTCCCGTAGCCGCATTGCCGCGGCGTCGGCGGCGTCCAGATCGGCCGCCCGGTCCGCGCGGATGCCGCCGATCACGCCGCGCCGACAATATCCCCAGGCCAGCGCATAATGGGCACGTCGGCACAGCGGATCGATCTCGATTGCTTTTTGTGCCAGGCGGATGCCCGCGGAGAGCAACTCGGCATCCGGCGGCGAAATTCCCCGTTCGATCTGGGCGCCCGCCCGCAGTGCAAGGTCATACGCCGCGGCATTGGCAATCGGCCGGTGCTCGGCGCGCCGGCGTTCCGCCTGCTCGATCTCCGGCACGATGCTGCCCGCAATACGCGAGGCAATCTCCGCCTGCAGATCCAGCAGATTGTCAATCGTGCCGTCCTGCCGATCGGCCCAGATCTGATCGCCCACCGATGCATCGATCAACTGGCTGCTGATGCGCACCCGATCGCCGGCCCGACGGATGCTGCCATGCAGCAGGTAGCGCACGCCCAGTTCGCGCGCGATGTGGTTGGTATCGCCGGAGGCTGATTCGTAGCCGAAGCTGGAAGTGCGGCCGATCACCAGCAACTCGCGGTAGCGCGACAGCTCCAGGATGATGTCCTCGGTCACGCCATCGCTGAAATAATGCCCGCTCTTCGCCTCATCCAGGCTGGTGAACGGCAGCACCGCCATGGACGGTCGGTCGTCCTCGGGCATGCGGCGTTCCGGGCTGACCTGTGGCGCTTCCACTCCGCCTCCGGTATGAATTTTGACCAATTGTCACCGGAACCTAGACGGTCGCGCGCCGAACGGGAAGGGTCCGCATGGCCCATTCGGGCCATACACCCCATACGGGCGCCATTCGTGGCTGCCCGGGACAAGCCCGGGCATGACACGTGCCTCAACTCACTGTAGTTGCGCCGAACGCTCGCCGTCGTGAGACTCGGTCCAACCGCCTCAGCGCCAATAGTTGTTCGCTGCGGCAATCGTAGCAAATTCAACCGCCACCACGTGACTTGCCGCAATAAGCTCATGTGGATCCTGCGCGTACTGCACACGGCCGCTCTTCAGCACCTCGATTTCCTTCTGCATTGCGTGGATGGAGTGGCGCGCGAGCGTTATGGCCAACGCCCTTCCTTCTTCCGGCGTCGGCGTAATCAGCGTGTTGTTGGGAACCAGCGGTTCCGGCGGCAGTTGCGTCATCAATCAGGCCCTCCTTCGTTTTCGAACCATAGAGCGGAAAAGGCGTCAAACCTCCCCCGCCACCTCATACCCCGGCGCCGCATCCGGATCGAGCGCCCGGGTAACATATGCAACCAACTGCGGCTGCCACAGCTCCCACAGACGCCCCAGCTCATTGATCGGGTCGTCGTGCCAATCGACCCGCAGATCCGCCACCGGCCACGGCACCTGGTCCGCCAGCAGCAGACCGGCCGAGTGCACCGGTCCCGCCTCGCCGCCGGCTGCCAGCCCCGCCCGCATCGCATCCACGATGCGGTCCCCCAAGGACGTCCCCGCAGATGCCACAAATGCCGCCACCATCGCCCGCGGCACGCCATCATGGGCCAGCAGATTGCCCGCCGCGATCACGCCATCCCCCTCAGCAATCGCATGCACGCCCAAACACCGCACCCCGGAAAATCCCGCCACGCCCCCGGCGGGACCGACCACCGCCACCTGCCGATGCTCCACATGCGGCGCGCTGGATTGCAGCACCCGCACGACATCAGCCGCCGAAGCCCCCAACCCCAGCAAGTCCAACGCGCGCGGCCCCAGCCGAGGATCGGTGACGTTCTGCGTCAACACCGCTCCCACGCCCGCCCGCACATGCGCGCACCGCGCCGCCACCGCCGGCGACGAGGACGCCACCGCCAACCCGAACTGCCCGGTCCGCGCACAGCGCGCGGCGATCGAGAACGTCATCGGCCTCCCTCCTCGACGGCAAAGCTCCGCACCGCTTCCTCGTGAATCGAGTGCATGATCCGCCGCTTCAGCGTCATGAACGCCTCGCTGGTCAGCATATCGACCGTCCGAGGCCGCGGCAGATCGACCTCCACCATTTCCTTGATGCGTCCCGGACGCGCCGTCATCACATGGACCCGGTCGCCCAGCAGGATCGATTCATCGATGTCGTGCGTGATGAACAGCACCGTCTTGCTGGATTGCTGCCAGATCTCCAGCAGCAGTTCCTGCATCAGTGAACGTGTCTGGCTGTCCAGCGCGCCGAACGGCTCGTCCATCAGCAGCACCGACGGATCGTTCGCCAGCGCACGCGCCAGTGCCACACGCTGCATCATCCCGCCGGAAAGCTGTTTCGGATAATGCGATTCAAACCCGTCCAGTCCCACCTGCGCAATGAATCGCAGGGCGATGTCGCGCCGCTCATCCGGCGGCACGCCACGCAGCTTCAACCCGAATTCCACGTTGCGCTGTACGCTTAGCCAGGGGAACAGCGTGTAGGACTGAAACACCATGCCACGGTCCCGCCCAGGGCCGGTCACCCGCGCATCATCCAGCCAAATGGCTCCCTCGGTCGGTTCGATCAGCCCGGCGACCAGCCGCAACAGACTGGTCTTGCCGCAACCCGAAGGCCCGACGATGACCGAAAACTCCTTGTCCCGCACGTCCAGCGAAATCCGCTCCAGCGCCGTCACCGGTGCACCGGTCTTCGGCACGAAACGCAATGCCACGCCCTCGATGCGCAGTTTGGCGGCGGCCAGACCGACGGATTCCAGCATCTACGAACTCGCCGCCCACGGCATCAGCCGATTGCGCAGAAACTTGAAGATCTGATCAGTGATCAGTCCCAATAGTCCGATCACCATGATCCCCAGGAAGATCTGCTCGGTGAACAACCCGCGCATCGAGTTCAGAATGAAATATCCCAGCCCCTTGTTCGCTGCCACCAGCTCCGCCACCACCAGATACGTCCACGCCCACCCCAGCGTGACGCGCAGCGTGTCCATCACGCCCGGCATGGTGGCCGGGATCAGCACGCGTGCAACCACCGTGCGCCGGTTCGCCCCCAGCGTGTACGACACGTCCAGCAGGTCCTGCGGCACCAGCCGCGACACATCGGCGATCAGGATCAATTGCTGGAAGAACGTGCCGATGAAGATCACAGTGATCTTCTCCGACATGTCGATGCCGACCCACAGGATCAGCAGCGGGATCAGCGCCGAAACCGGCAGATAACGCACGAAATTCGTCACCGGCTCGATCGCCGCTTCGACGATCTTGAAGCTGCCCATCAGGATGCCCAGCGGAACCGACAGGATCGAGGCGATCACGAAACCGGACATGATTTCGGTCACGCTGACCGTGGTATTCACCAGCAGAGACCCGTCGTCGATCCCGGCAACCGCCGCCCCAATCACTGCGCCGGGTGTCGGCAGGAAATCGGCCCGCACCAGACCGCCATAGGACAGCGCGCACCAGACAACGATCATCGAAATCGCCACCACCGTGCTCGTTGTCAGGTAAGCGCCGCGGGGGATGTCCTTCTTCGGCGCGACATAGGCATTCAGGAACGACGCCATCAGGTCAGCGAGCCGTTGTCACGGCCCCGATCCCTCGTCATGGCTCTGTCCCCGTCATTACGCTTTCCCCGTAAGGGCCGACTTCGCAGGCAGTGCCCGCCAGAGCGTGATCGCTTGAGGCGGACCCGTCGGAAAGCGTGAATCACGCTCTCAAACAAAGCAAACTAGACCATGATTGCGTCGACTTGAAGCAATCATGGTCTAGAGGACGCAGATTGCGGCTGATCAGCGGGATTGTCACGTCGCCACGAAGCATCCCCCGCATGTCTGGCTCGTCGGTCGAAAATCAGCGGCGCTAGATATAATGCTCCGCCAGCGGCGCGAACCCGTTGAATCGCTGGCTCGCATACGTCGCCACATACGCGCCGGTTGAAAGCACCTCCACCCGGTCGCCGCACGCCAGTTCCAGCGGCAGCCGGTAATTCGCCCGCTCGTACATGATGTCCGCGCCGTCGCAGGTCGGCCCGGCTATCGCTACCGGACCCATCCGGCCGCCATCATGTGGCGTCGTGATCCGATACCGGATCGATTCGCCCTCGGTCTCCGCCAGGCCGCCGAACCGCCCAAGGTCCAGATACACCCAGCGCACCGCATCATCGCCGCGCCGGCTGACCAGCACCACCTCGGC
>DATIMO010000462.1:0-3326 GCA_035475215.1 Acetobacteraceae bacterium
CAACTCGCCGCACGCCGCCTTCACGCGCTGCGCCAGCTCACCCTCCGCACCCCTTGGCGCCATCAGCATCCAGCCATCCGGTTGCGTCCACAACGCCACTACATCGCCGGCCGTGTCGGCACGCCCCGGCGCCGGCAACTCCAGACCAAAGGCGCATCGGAGCGCTTCGGTGACCGTGGCGGCCTGCCCACGTCGCGCCATCAACTGCACCAGATCGCATCGCCGGGCCTCGATCCGTACCGGACTGCCGTCAGGCGCGGACACGGACATTCTCCGGATCGACAAAGTGCGGGCTGACGACATCAACCGCAACCACCTCATTCTTCAGCGGGAATGCGGCATCCAACCGCTGCCGCTCCGTCCCGCCACGCAGCATCGCCAGTCCGATCCACCGGTCCAGTTCCACGGATCGCGTCACGCTGGTGATCCAGCCGAGACTGTCGGTGCTGCCTGGCTCCACCAGATGCGCACCGGCGCGCAACGCACCACTACGATCCGCCGACATCACGCCGACCAGCCGCGGGCGATCCGGATCGGTCAGGCCGGGCCGTTGCGCCAGCATGCGCCCGATGAAGTCGCCGCGCTTCTTCAGCATGCGTCCAAGCCCCAGATCAGCGGCCGTGGTCTGCCCGTTCAGCTCCGGCCCGGCGACGTGGCCCTTCTCGATGCGCAGCAGCCCCAGCGCCTCCATACCGTACGGCTCGATGCCAAACGCAGCTCCCGCCTGCATCACCGCTTCCCAGACACGCAGCCCGTAACCCCAGGGCGTTGCGATCTCGTACGCCATCTCGCCCGAAAAGCTGATGCGGAACACGCGCACCGGGCAATCGGCGACCTCCGCGTCGCTCACCGCCATGAATGGAAACGCCTCGTTCGACAGATCGATGCCGCGTACGATGCCCCGCAGCGCATCGCGCGCACGCGGCCCGGCAACCGACATGGAGGCCCATTGATCGGTCACCGAAGCCACCTGAACATCCAACTCCGGCCAGCAGGTCTGCAAATGGAATTCCAAATGCGCCATCACCGGGCCAGCATTCGCGGTTGTCGTGGTCACGAAGAAATGGTCCGGCGCCAGCCGCGACGTCGTGCCATCATCGAAAACGATACCGTCTTCCCGCAGCATCAGCCCGTAGCGTGCCCGTCCCACGGGCAGGTTGGAAAACGTATTGGCATACACCCGATCCAGGAACGCCGCCGCGTCACCGCCCTGCACGTCGATCTTGCCCAGCGTCGAAACGTCGCAGACGCCCTCGGCCTGCCGCACCGCGCGCGCCTCACGCAGCACGGTGGCCCAGGCATCCGTGTCGTTCGGCTTCGGATACAGCCCCGGGCGCAACCATTGGCCCGCATCAACGAACTCGGCGCCGCGCTGCACATGCCAGGAATGCATCGGGGTCAACCGCAGCGGCACGAAATGCTTCCCCACCCGGGCTCCCGCGATCGCACCCCAGGTCACCGGACTGGTGAACGGGCGAAACGTCGGCAGTCCAACATCCTGCACGCGTTCGCCGCGCGCTTCCGCAAGCACCGCCGCGCCGATCAGTCCGCCGGTCTTGCCCTGTTCCGTCCCCATCGTGTGGGTGGTGTAGCGCTTGGCGTGCTCGATATGCCGGTAGCCCTCTCGATGCGCCAGCCGAATGTCGTTGGTGGTAACATCGTCCTGGATATCGACGAACGCCTTGCCGCGGGCCTTCACCTCCCAGACCGGCAGCACGGTGGGATCGGCCGAATCGCCATGCGGCAGCTCAATCGCCTCATTCGCAACAAACCCCGCGGCACGCGTCGCAGCCGCTCCCGCCCGTGCCCCATCCGCCGCCGCAGCCGCAATACCGGTCACGCCCGCAGCCGCGCCGGCTGATTGTTGCGACTGCAATGGTTCGCCCGGCACGAAACTCGCCAGCCGATCATCCCAGACTAGCGGCGTGCCGGACTGGCTGGCCAGATGCACCGCCGGATTGATCCCGCCTGAAACACAAAGCAGATCAGCGGCAATCCTTGTTTCAGCGCCGCCACGTTGACGGATGCTGACACCATGCAGCGAAAGTCGGCCGTTGGTCGCCACGATTTCGCCGGCCCAGACGGCAATGCCGCGTTCGCGTGCCGCCGCAGCGCCGGCACTGTCCGGCCGCGCATCAACCGCTCCCGCGATTTCCACACCGGCTTCCTGCAAGGCAAACAAACTCTCATACGCGGCATCGTTGTTGGCGAACAGCACCGCGCGCCGCCCGGGTCGCACACCATATCGGGTCGCATACACCGCCGCGGCACCCGCCAGCATCACACCCGGGCGGTCGTTACCCGGGAAAGCGATGAACCGCTCATGCGCCCCTGTCGCCAGCACCACCGATTTCGCCCGAATGGTCCAGTAGCGCTGGCGCGGCGCATGCGGCGGAGGCTCCGGCAGATGATCCGCCACGCGCTCCACGACGCCGACCGTATTGCCGTCGTAGTAGCCAAAAACAGTGCTGCGCGGCAGCAGCATCACCTCCGGCATCGCGGACAGTGCCGCCAGCGTCTGCTCACGCCACAGCTCGTGCGGACGTTCCGCCAGCAACCCGCCCCCAAAAGTGAAATCCTGCTCGCACAGGATCACCCGCGCGCCAGCCGTACCAGCGACGCGGGCCGCGGCCAGGCCCGCCGCACCGCTGCCGACCACCAGCACGTCGCAATGGGCGTGCATCGCCTCGTACTGATCGGGATCGGGAACACCGGACGCCCGACCCAGCCCGGCCGCGCGGCGGATCCACGGCTCGTACACCTTCTCCCAAAAAGCGGCCGGCCACATGAAGGTCTTGTAGTAGAACCCCGCGCCGAGCAACGGTGACGCCACCCCCGCCGCCGCAGCCATTACGTCGAACCGCAGCGATGGAAACCGGTTCTGACTGGCCGCCTGCAGCCCGTCGTAGAGCTCGACCATGGTCATGCGCGTGTTCGGCTCGCGCCGCACCCCACTGCGCAACTCTGCCAGCGCGTTCGGCTCTTCCACGCCAGCCGCGAACACCCCCCGCGGCCGATGCAATTTGAAGCTGCGACCCACCAGCCGCACACCATTGGCCAGCAATGCGGATGCCAGCGTATCGCCCGGATGGCCTTGATAATCGTGTCCATCGAAACGAAACCGCAGCAGCCTGCCGCGATCGATATGCCCGCCGGATTGAGTGCGAAAGCTCTGGCTCATTCCACCGGCACATCCACCGTTTCGTCTACCCGTCCCACGCCGCGCACTTCATGGCTCATCGTGTTGCGCACTACCTGCAGGAATTGCCGACAGCCATGCGCGTGGTGCCACCATTCCTTGTGCCAGCCACGCGGATTGCGTCGCG
>DATIMO010000463.1:0-2713 GCA_035475215.1 Acetobacteraceae bacterium
TCGGAAGCAGAATTTCGACAGCGGCGCGCTGGCATGATTGCAGAAGAAATTTTTCACGCAGAAACGTTCTTTTACCGACTTGCAGGTTGGTACGTCGGTGTTCCTCCAGTTGGCTCTATCCCGCCGGCCTTGCACTCGGACCGATATCCGCCACCTGCACGGCCACCTTCCGCTGGTGGCCGTCGCGTTCCACTGTCAGGGTCGCGTCGTGGCCGATCCCTACGTCAGCTAGCAGAGCGCTCATGTCCGCCGTGGTTTGCACCGGTTTGCCGTTCACTGCGGTGATGATGTCGCCCACGGTTCCGGTCTGCGCATCCACCCCCGCCAGTCCCGCCCCCGCGGCCGGCGATCCCGGCACGACCCGCAGGATGATGATCCCGTCCACACCAAGCTGCGCGGCTGCGGCAGGGCCAGCACTGACAATGCCGATGCCCGGAACCGGTGCGCTGCCGGTGCTGATGAGCTGCGATGCCACGCGGTTCACCGTATCGACCGGAATGGCGAATCCGATTCCGGCCGAAGCGCCGGATTCCGACAGGATGGCGGTGTTGAGCCCGATCATCCGCCCTGCCGAATCGATCAGCGGGCCGCCGGAGTTTCCAGGATTGATCGGCGCATCGGTCTGGATCACGTCCGCAATCTCCACCGACGGGCTCTCCGGCAACCGTCGGTGCAGGGCGCTGATGATGCCGTTGGTCAATGTCTGATCGAGCCCGTACGGATTACCGATGGCGAAGACCGCCTGGCCAACCTGCAGATCCTTCGACGTCCCGACCGTGATCGGACGCAGCGGGGCCCGTGTCCGTTCCAGCCGCAGCACCGCCAGATCGTAATTCGGTGCCACGCCGATCACACGGGCGCGCACCATCTCGCCTGAGGTCAGCCGCACACCAAATTGGTTCTGCCCATTGATCACATGATGATTTGTGACGATATCGCCAGCTCCGTCCCAGACGACGCCCGAGCCGGTTTGCAGCACGGCGGCGCCGCGGCCTGCGAGGGCGCGGCCTCCGGCGGCATAGACGTGAACCACCGAGGGCGATGCCTGCCGGAACACGTCGATCGTTGTACGTTCGAATGCGTCGAGATCACCGCGCGGGGTGACCACGCGCGGTTGGCGCGCCGCCACCCAGATGACCATCACGTATGGCTCGATGACCCAGGCGGTCAGCAGCAGCAGCACCCAGACCAGCACGATGCGCGGCAGCCGCTGGCTCATTTTCAGGCGGCGACGAGCGCCGGCTGGTCCAGCCCGAACGGGCGCGTCCTGGATTGGCAGATTGCAGGTTCGGCGACCGGTTCGCCGGTCAATTGGCAATACAGCCGTTCATATTCCATGGCCGTGGCGTCCCAGCGGAAGCGGCGTGCCATCGCCGCATGCCGCATCTCGGCCAGTCGCTCCGCGTCGGTGAACACGTCGAAAGCGCGCCGACAGGCGGTCAGCAGGCCCTCGGCGGAAAAGTCCGAAAACAGGAATCCGGTGGCGCCATCATCGATGGTATCGGCAAGACCGCCGGTCGCGTGGGCGATCGGCAGGCTGCCGTAGCGCTGGGCCTGCATCTGCGTCAGCCCGCACGGCTCGAAGCGTGACGGCATCAGGCAGAAATCGCTGCCGCCGACGATGCGCCGCGCCATTGGCTCGTTGAAACCGACCAGCACGCCGATATTGTCGCGGTGCTTGCGCGCGACTTTGCTCAGCATCTGCTCGGTCGCCGGCTCGCCAAGGCCGAGGATGGCGATCTGTCCGCCGGCCTGGACGATATCGTTGGCCGCTTCCGCAACGATATCGAGCCCTTTCTGTGGCACGAGGCGAGACACCACGCCGAACAACGGGCCATCTGATGCGGTCAGGCACAGACCGGTGCGCACCAGATCGGCGATGGCTTCCTTGCCGCGCAGGTCGGCATCGTGGAAATGAAAGGGCAGCAGCGGGTCGTGTCTGGGGTTCCAGCTTTCGTCGATACCATTCACGATCCCGCTGAGCTGGCCGCGCTCCGCCAATCCCCGCGTCAGCCCATGCAGTCCGGCCCCCAGCGCTTCCGTGGTGATTTCGCGTGCGTATGTCGGGCTGACCGTGCAGACGTGGTCGGCGTAGAACAGGCCGGCTTTCAGGAACGCGACGCCGCCGTGGAACTCCACGCCGTTGATGTCGAAGGCGTGTTCCGGAATACCCAGAGCGTGCCGGTGATCGGCGCTGAACATGCCTTGATAAGCGATGTTGTGAACCGTCAGCACGGTCGGTACGGTCGCGCCGTCCCACCGCAGATAGGCTGGGGCGAACCCGCCCTGCCAGTCATTGACGTGCAGCACATCCGGTTGCCAGCCGAAACCGCCTTGTCCCTGAGCGATCTGGGCCGCCGCGAGCGACAGCCGGGCGAAGCGCAAATCGTTGTCAGCCCACTCAGACCCGTCCGGCCGGCAATAGGGACTGCCGCGGCGTTGATAGAGCCCGGGCGCCAGAAGCAAATAGACGGTGAGACCGTCGGCGATGCTGATCTCTCCCACACGGCAGGGGGGGATGTTGGCGCGTCCTGGAAGCCGACCGATCACGCGCATTTCGGGCGTCTTGGCGAGCACTGCCGGGTAGCCCGGCAACAGCACGCGAACGTCTGCGCCGCGCCGGCGCAGTGCGCGGGGCAGCCACGCGGAGACCTCGCCGAGTCCCCCCGCCTTGACGAAATCGGCCATTTCGCTCGTTACGAACAGTACCTTC
>DATIMO010000464.1:0-3509 GCA_035475215.1 Acetobacteraceae bacterium
CCGGCCATGACGGTTTCGTGCGTTTCCATGAGTCGAGATCAAGGGCGTTTGGTATAAGCATCTGCATATTAGCAACGAACTATGTCAAAAGTCACCCGCACTTGCAGGATCAAAGGTACCGGATGAACAAGGAAGAACTCACCACCTGGGCACTGGCGAACGGTTGGCAGATGATTGCCGGCAATCCCAGCCTGACCAAGCCGTCCGCACCCAAGGAAGCGATCGTGCGCATGGTGCTCAAGGCCACGGTGGTTCACCTGGAGGTCAAGAAACCTGCCGGCAAGTGGGAGAAACTTGCCGGCGAAAGCTACGCCAGGATTACGCTCGATTCGGATTCCGGCCTGCCGGAGGGCCTGGGTTTCGCCAACATTCCGGGAATCACGATGCTGATGCAGGACAACAGGGACCGCATGGTTTTCAGCCGGATGACCGGCGCGGCCAAGCCGTAGCACATGAAACAGGCGCTGCACCGCATCGCGATCGACACGCTGGGTCGGACGTTCACCGATGTCACACCGGACCTGAGCCGCTGGGTCGGCGCCCAGGGGATGGCCACCGGATTGCTGACGGTGTGGTGCCGCCACACCTCCGCAAGCCTGCTGGTGCAGGAAAACGCCGACCCCGATGTTCGCGCCGACCTGGAGGCGTTCTTCCGCCGCCTGGTTCCCGAGGGCGACTTCTACCGCCATAGCGACGAAGGACCGGACGACATGCCGGCCCATATCCGCGCTGCACTGACGCTAACCCAACTTTCCGTCCCGGTGGAGCACGGGCGGCTGATGCTCGGTGCCTGGCAGGCGATCTACCTGTTCGAGCATCGCGCCGCCCGCCATCATCGTGAGCTTGCCGTGCACCTGATCGGGGAATGAGGCGGGCGCCCGTCATTTCGGAAGCACCTCCACCTCGACCCGAGGTGCCCCTGGTCCGCGCAGCAGATCGGACGAGGGCGCCCCACGCAGCACGTCACCCGGTGCGCCGCGCAGGATATCGCGCGGCGGCGGTGGCGCATCGTCGCAGGCGTAACCCCCGGCGGAGTCTGTCGGCACCTGCAGATAGGCCTGACCAGTGAATCCGTTCGGCACGCCCGGTCGGCCTGCGAGATCAATCGACAACGGCAGACCGGAACTTTCAGTCGGGGTCCGCGCGCAGTCGGCAGGCTGAGCCGCCGCCGGTACGGATGCCAGCGCCAGCAATGCGGCAACAAACCACACGCGCATGCCGCCCAGACTGCGACTCTCATGGTTAATTCGAAGTTGCTGGCGACGGCGTGGATGCCCAGGCATGACGGCGGGTTGCTAGCCTAAATCCAGTCGCGCAGCTTGAACCATGCGAGGGGGACCAGCGCCGAAACGGCGATCACGATTAGTCCGTACGCATAGCCCCAGGGCCACGACAATTCCGGCATATCCTTGAAGTTCATGCCGTAAATTCCGGCGATCAGCACCGGCGGGATGCCGACCACGGAAGCCACAGTCAGCACCTTCATCACATTGTTCTGCGCGATATTGATGAAGCCCAGCGTCGCGTCGAGCAGAAATTGCAGCTTGTCGTTCAGGTGGGTGTCGAAATCGTTCAGCGACGCGATGTCCTGGGATAGCGCGGTCAGCCGGGGCGCCAGCTCGGGGGGCAGCCAGTCCTTCGCCATCGCCTGCACGAACGGCACGATGCGCCCGGCGCCGACCTGGCTGTCGCGGATGAACGAGATCAGATCGCCGACGCGGCCGATCGCGCCAAGTGTTTCGCGCAAGGTGCGGTCTTCGTGCTTGCTGCCGCCGAGCTGCATTGAGCGGCCGCGGAAGATGCGGTGCGAGATTGTGTCCAGGTCCGTGTGGGTCTGTTCGAGGATGTCTGCCAGATGATCGACGATTGCCTCCAGCAGCGCGACGAACAGATGCGCAGCAGATCGGTTCGCCGTGTCGCCGCAGAGCTGGCGTGCGATGAACCCGTCGTATACGCGGCTCGGCGCGAAGCGGATCGTGACCAGGCGGTCGCGGTTCAGCACGAAGCCGCTGGGCACAAGGTGAACTTCATCCTCCAGGCGTGCGATCAGCGGCAGGCTGAGGGTCAGGATACCGTTCGCGGCATTCAGGCGGCTGGATGTTTCGATTTCGGATAGATTGGCTTCGCTGGGAATGGTCAGCCCGGTGGCCTGCTGGACCAGCCGCGATTCGTCGTCGGTGGGGGAGATCAAATCGATCCAGGCGGCCCGATGCAAGTCGTCCGGGGTTGCGGTGTCGATACGGCGTAAGGCGGTTGCCTCGCAGGTGAACGCAGTCAGCATTGCTTCAGCTAAGCAGGTTTTCCGCCGATTCGGATATACGAGCTTTGGGTCGCATCGGGCTTCACGGAATCGCCTCGCTTCCGCTAGCCTTCCGCTCATGACGCCGGCCGAATTCATCACGAAATGGCAGGCCAGCACGCGCAACGAGCGAGCGGCATGCCATGAGCATTTCATCGATCTGTGCCGTCTGCTGGATGAGCCCACCGCGCGCCGGACGGCAGCGGGACGATCTGCTGCCCGGTTTGCGGACGGGGCCATTCGAACGCGAATTGGTGATTGCTTATCGCATCATTGGAAACGCGTGGAGATCACCGACGTTTTCTACGGCAGACGGGATCAGGCGGCGTTCTATCGGCGACAGCATCCGGACAATGGCTTTACAGTGTTGTAGCAGTCAGCAAGCGAGGTTCCCATGAGCACCACCTTGGCAGAGAAGACCTGCGTCCCGTGCCGCGGCGGGATTCCGCCGCTGACGGTGGAGGAGGCGGCGCAACTCCGTACACAGGCGCCCGAGTGGGCGCTGCTGGACGATAGTCGCCGGATCGAACGGAAATTCGGGTTTGCGAATTTCCGCGAGGCGCTGGGTTTCGTGCAGTGTGTCGGCGAACTTGCGGAGACAGAGGGGCACCATCCGGACATCACGTTTGGCTGGGGGTATGCTGTGGTTTCATTTCAGACGAAGAAGATCAAGGGTCTGCACGAGAACGATTTCATCATGGCGGTGAAGGTCGATCGACTGGCGGATCAGTGTGGGGCGCGGGCGCCGCGGGGGTGACCCTCACCCGGCTCGCTTCGCGAACCGACCTCTCCCGCAAGCGGGAGAGGTGAAGGGTGCTCAGCCCGCGCGGCGGAACTTGTGCAGGCTGCGCAGGTCGGTGGGGCGCGGCTTGTCGGGGTAGGTCTGCGGCCAGTTGGTCCAGGAGACCTCGCCCACATACAGGTCGCCGTGCGAATCGACCGCCAGCCCGTGCGGGGCCATGAACTCGGTCGGGCCAAGGCCGGCGTGCAGGCCACCCAGCCGCGCGATCCGCTTGCCCGTGTTGTCCACGATCGTCACCCGCGGCCCCAGATTGGGTGAATTGCGGTTCACCGACATCACCGGGCCGAGCTCGCCGATGTAGCAGACCGGGCACTTGCCGGGTGGCATAAACAGGCCGCACGGCCGGTGCAGGTTGTTCCACTGCGTCTCGTAGCGCCCGTTGCCGTCGAAGACCTGGACGCGGTGGTT
>DATIMO010000465.1:0-5272 GCA_035475215.1 Acetobacteraceae bacterium
TACAACAAGGATGCATTCGAAAAAGCCGGTCTCGACCCCGACAAATTTCCGGCGACGTGGCCCGATCTGGTGTCACTGACCCGAACCATTCGCGACAAGCAGGCCGCGCAGTTCCCGGTCATCACCGGCTCCGTCGTCTGGGCGCATTTCGAGCAGTTCAGCGCCATCCACAACCTGCCCTACGCGACCGAGGCGAATGGTTTCAAGGGCCTCGGCGCCGAGCTGAAGATCAACAGCGCGGCGCATGTGCGCAACCTGCAGCGGCTGCTGGACATGGCGAAGGAAGGCACCTTCCACTACACCGGCCGCGACGGATCCGGCGACGGCGCGTTCATCTCCGGCCAGGCGGCGATCGACTTCACGTCCTCGGCGCTGCGCGGCACGTTGGTCAGCGGCGCGAAGTTCCACTGGGCCCCGGCCTTCTTGCCCTATGATCCGCAAGTGATCCATCAGCCGATCAATTCAGTGATCGGCGGCGCCAGCTTCTGGGTGTTGACCGCGCCCAAACGCCGCCCGGAAGAATATCACGCGGTCGCGGAGTTCCTGCGCTTCATGGCCGAACCCGAAAGCGACGCCGAATGGAGCGAGGCAACCGGCTACGTCCCCATAACACATGCCGGCTTCGACCTGGCGCAGAAGCAGGGTTGGCTGGACAAGAACCCAGGAGCGGACATTCCTATCCGGCAGCTTACCCGCGGCCACGTGACCGACAACTCGCGCGGGTTCCATCTCGGCCGCATGCCTGAAATCCGCACCATCATCGAAGAAGAGTGCGAAAACGCACTGGCCGGCAAGCAGGACGCAAAAGTCGCACTGGACAGCGCCGTCGCGCGGGGAAACAAGGTGCTGCGCGACTTCCAACGGTCCATCAGGGCCTGACATGCCGATCGCATCTTCGTCACTGGTCGGACTATCCGAAACCAACGTCGATCGGCTGACGCCCGTGCCGCTGCAGCAGCGGCGCGGCTTTCTGGACCTGCCGCTCACGCGCCTCGCCCATGCCGAGGCGCACGCAGCCGTGCCGGCGTTTCGCGAAATCGAACTGAAACACCCGGCCCAAACGGCACCTTTCGCCGGCCCATTGCGCATCGCCGCCTGGAACCTGGAGCGTTGTCTCTACCCGGACGCCGCGGCCCGCCTGCTGCAACGGCACGGAGCATCCCTCGCGCTGCTGACTGAAATGGACGGCGGCATGCTGCGAACCGGGCAGGCACGCACGATTGCCCGGGTCGCGGACGCTCTTGGCCAAGGTTACGCCTATGGCCTGGAGTTCCTGGAACTCGACCCGATGCCGCCCCCGCCCGGTTTCCCGATCGTCGGCACGGATAACGATGCCGATTTCCATGGCAACGGCATCGTCACGTCTCTGACGATCGAGCACGCCACCGTGATCCGGCTCGACGAGGTTGCCGACTGGTTCGTCGCGCCCAAAGGTGGACAACGCCGCATCGGCAACCGCATGGCACTGGCGGCAACGATCTCGTCCGGCACCAGGGTGCGCTTCCTCGCCTGCTCCGTGCATCTGGAAAGCGCGACCGACGGGACGGGGCGCGTCACCCAGATGCGGACGCTTCTCGATTCGATCGACCAGCTTGCGGATGATCTGCCGGTGCTGATCGGCGGCGACCTAAACACGCACGTGCAGCCGGGCGGCCACGATGACGCGGCTGAACCGCTGTTCTCATTGGCGAAGCAGCGCGGATATGATTTCTCGTCCTGCAATCTGGCGCGCCCGACCACGCGCGACAGTATCTGGACCAAAAGCGAGGGCACGCGCCAGCTCGATTGGTTCTGCACGCGCGGGCTAGTCGCAAGCGAACCAGAAATCGTTCCGTCGCTCGCCCCCGACGGCACCGCGCTGACGGATCATGAGCTGATCCTGGTGGCGATCGGCTGATCGGCGCACGCCTCGACCACCAGCCGTCAGAGCCGGACCTGACGGGCTGAACATGAACACCGCGTCTACCGGTCTGCGCCCGGCTGCGTAGGGTCGAAAAGCGAAGCGCATTCCACCCCCTACCCTCACCCGACTCATGCGTTTCGCGGCACCGCGTACTCCGCCGGATACGTAGCCTTGAACTCGATCCGCGCCTCACACCGCGCCGCCAGAGCCTCCAGCGCCGGATAGCGACCGAGCGCAACCAGATCGGGATCGGTCATCCGCACGTAACGGATCATGCAGGCCGTGGTGATCTGCGCCTGATCCAGCCGTGCGGCCGCCGGCCACGGCTCGGCGGCCAGCGCCTCGATCGCCCCTGTCGCCTGGGTGCGGCAGCGCGCGATCCAGTCCGGCCAGCGGTACGCCGAGGGCCGGATCAACCGTTCATACGTGGCCGCGCCGGCCTTGTCGATCGCGCCCGTGGCCAGTGCGATCCGCCGCAGAACCCGCCGCCGTTCCGGCCCCGTTGCCGGGATCAGCGCCCGCTCCGGCCCGACCGCCTGATCGAGCCAGTCCAGAATCGCCGCGGAATCGATCAGCGTCTCGTTGTCATCCAGCACCAGCGACGGAATGCGTCCGAGCGGATTCACCCGCCGCATCGCGTCGAAATCCGCGAACACCGATCGCGTGTCGTGTTCATAGCTGAAACCAAGCACCCGCAACGACACCGCCACGCGGCGCACGAACGGCGAATCGTATTGTCCGACCAGGATCATGGGCTGCAGCATACCACGGCCGCGCGGCCGGCCCTATGGTCCGGTCGGATCGAGGCCATTGATGAACTACCGCCACGCCTATCACGCCGGCAATTTCGCCGACTGCTTCAAGCACGCGCTGCTGGTGTGGCTATTGCGTGCGCTGCTGCGAAAACCCGCACCATACTTCGCGCTCGACACGCATGCCGGCCCGGGCCACACCGATCTTGCCACCGGCCCGTCTGCCCGCACCAATGAATGGCGAGCAGGCATCGGCCGCTTGCTCGACAACCCGCCGGCGGCCCTTGTCGATTACGTCCAGCTTGTGCAATCGCTCGGCCTCTACCCCGGATCGCCGACCATTGTCCGGGCATTGCTTCGTCCCGGCGACCGGCTGGCGTGCTGCGAATTGCATCCCGAGGACTACGCCATCCTGCGTCGCCGGTACGCACGCGATCCGCAGGTGGCCGTGCACCACCGCGACGCATGGGAGGCGTTGGGCGCGCTGCTGCCTCCAAAGGAGCGCCGGGGCCTGATCCTGATCGATCCGCCGTACGAACACCCCGAAGAATTCTCCCACCTCGCAACTGGGCTGCGCACGGGCCACGCGCGTTTCCGCACCGGCGTGTTCGCGGCATGGTATCCGATCAAGCACCGCGCACCGGTGCGCGCGTTCCACACGGTGATGCGGGACAGCGGCATCCGTGACATCATCGCCGCCGAGTTATGGTTGCACGAGCCGCTCGATCCCGCCCGGCTGAACGGATGCGGCATGCTGGTGATCAATCCGCCATACGGCTTCGAAGCCGACGCACCTCCGATCCTGGATGCGCTGCTGGCCCGCCTCGGCGACCGCCAGCCAAACAAGGGCATCGCACTGATCCGGCTAGCCGATGAGTAGCATCGCAGTTATCGGGGCCGGCGCCTGGGGCACGGCGCTGGCGATCCAGGCCGCCCGCGCCGGAAATCAGGTCACGTTATGGGCACGCGCCCCGGCACGCGCCGCCGCGATCGCTGCCAGGCGCGAGAACCCGCGCCTGCCCGGCGCCCCCCTGCCCGACTCCATCCACATCACCTGCGATCTGCCGTCCGCCGCTGATCTGGTCCTGCTGGCCGTGCCGTTGCAGAACCTGCGCGGCGTCGTGGAGCAACTGGCCGTCACGGCGCCGCTGATCTGCTGCTCGAAGGGCATCGAGACCTCCACCCTGCGCCTGCCGCTGGAGATCCTGGCCGAGCTATATCCGGATCACCCAACCGGCATTCTGACCGGCCCGAATTTCGCTGC
Organism: Acetobacteraceae bacterium; assembly: GCA_035475215.1. GTDB lineage: Bacteria > Pseudomonadota > Alphaproteobacteria > Acetobacterales > Acetobacteraceae > DATDIC01. Next base: position 3,920 of record DATIMO010000465.1, read on the forward strand.
CGAGATCGCCGCCGGGCAACCCGCCGCCACCGTCATTGCCACAACCCAAGCCGGTTTGCGCGCGCAGGTTGCGGACGTGCTCGGGACTCCGGGGTTCCGCGTCTATGGCAATGCCGATCCGATCGGCGCTCAGGTGGGCGGCGGCGCCAAGAATGTGATCGCCATCGCCGCCGGTGCCGTGATCGGCGCCGGGCTGGGGGAGAACGCGAGGGCCGGCCTGGTCACCCGCGGGCTGGCCGAGTTGTCGCGCCTGGCAGTGGCGCTCGGCGGCCGGGCAGAGACCGTGATGGGCCTGTCGGGCCTGGGCGATCTGCTGCTGACCTGCACCAGCCCGGCCAGCCGGAACTACAGTTTGGGGCTGGCACTCGGGCACGGCGAGGCGCTCGCTGACATTCTGGCTTCCCGCACGGCCGTGACCGAGGGCGTTGCCACCGCCCCCGCCCTGATCGCCCGAGCCGGCGAAGTGGAGATGCCGATCTGCAGGGTCGTCGCCAACCTGCTGGCCGGGCGAGTCGACCTGAAGCGGGCAGTCGCAGTGTTGCTCTCTCGGCGTTTGCGGGATGAATAGGCCCGCTGATCTGACACATTCAGGATTGCGGTCTTTTTTACGACGCACCATATTTCGCCAATGAGCCACGAATTCGTTCTTGCCAAGGTCGCCGAGAATGGCCGCCTGAGCCTCCCCGCCCGTTACCGCAAGCTGCTCGGGTTGGAGGATGGAGGATTGGTCGTCGTTCGACTCGAAGATGGTGCGCTCAGGATACAACCGATTCGCGCAGTCATCGCCGAATTGCAGGCTGCCGTACACCGCGATGCCGCTGACACGGAAAGCGGCGTGGACTGGCTGATAAATGAGCGGCGGCGCGAAGCCGCTCGGGAAGAACGTAAGGAGGAGGAAAGTTCAACCGGTGGGCATTCTGGATGCGAGCGCAATCATAGCGCTGATCGATAAAGAGAGCGGTCAGCACCTCGTCGCTGAGGCAATGGCAACGGGCGCAGGCGTCTGTACCGCAAATCTCGCCGAAGTTGCCGCATGGCTGTCGCGCAAGAGACATCCTGCCGATACAATCAGGAGGATAATCACGAATCTCCCCCTGCTGGTTTTCGACGCGACGCAGGCATTGGCGCTCGAGGCAGGTCTGCTGTTCTCCGTGACCAGAGCGTTCGGCTTATCGCTCGGGGACAGGCTCTGCCTGGCGCTGGCCGCCCGTGAGCGGCAACCGGTCCTGACCGCCGATCGCATCTGGCGCGAGGCCGGTCCGCTGATCGGCGTCGAGGTCCGACTGATCCGCTGATCCATGCTGCGCGACATCCTCACCGTTGGCGGCTGGACCATGATCGCTCTGGCCGAGA
>DATIMO010000466.1:0-3631 GCA_035475215.1 Acetobacteraceae bacterium
GGATGGGCAGCTATCAGCACTCCGCCGATATCCGCGGCAACCTGATCGGCTCCGGCGCCGGCTTCGCAACATTGCGCGACTATGCAAAATTGGGCGTGCTGTACTTGCAGGACGGGATGTGGGACAGGGAACGGCTCCTGCCGGAAGGCTGGGCCGACTACGCGCTGACCCCGACGCATAACGGTACCAGTTACGCGGCCTGCTTCCGTGCCAACACCGAGCGGTTGTTTCCCGATTTGCCCGAGGATACGGCGTGGGCGTCTGGTGCGTCCGATCAGCGGATATTCATCCTTCGCCGGTACGGGCTCGTGGCTGCGGTTGCAAACGAGACCGACTATCCGATGGATCTGGCGGCCCTGAATCGGCTATTGGCGACGGCGGTCGATTCACTCTGACCTCCGGGCCATTACCTACCGACCCGCATTGATCAGTACCAGGCCGACAACGATTGCGACCACGCCGGCCCATTGCCGGGGCAGCAGCCGCTCATGCAACAGCGCGCGGGCGAGAAGCACGGTGACCGCACTGGATAACGAGCTGAGCACCGTGACGACCGCCACAGCGCCAGTGCTCAATCCGGGCCGAGAAAGCGATGAAAGAGACCGACCCGAGCGCTCCCAGCGCCAGGACCAGCAGCAAGGAACCTGCGCGGGGCGGCTCCAGCCGGTTGCCGGAAGCAAATGCCGCGATCATCAGTGTGGCCGCTCCCAGGAGATAATAGATCCACACCGGAAGCACCGGGCCAAGTCCAGGAACCGCAAAGGTGCCCATCAGCCAGGAGCCGACGCCGAAGCACGCGGCAGCCAGCAAGGCCCAGGGCAGACCGGGGCGAACGGACGTGTCCGAAGCGCCACGATCCGACCTGCTGGAGGCGATCATCACGCCCGCCACCGTTACCCCGACCCCGGCAGCGGTGCTGACGGTGAACGCCTCTCCGCTGGCGGCGGCGAGCAGGGCGGTGACAGCGCCATAGCTGGCTGTGACCGGAGAGATCAGGGCGATGCGGCCGACCGACAGACCGCGGAACAGCGCCGCGGTCGCGCCCAGATTCAACAATGCGGCCAGGACGGCGGCGATCCAGCCGGATGCGCTACCCTCGACAGATTGCGGGTGGAGTACCAACCAGAAGGTGAGAACAATCAGACCGACGCACTGGCCAAAGAACATGGACCGCAGCACGCCCAGTCTGAGTCCGACCAGGCGAACCACGACGTCCGTTGTGCCCCAGCCAAGGGCGGTGAGTAGGCCGAAAACGATATCCATCCGACAGGCTGGCCCGCTCGCCGCGACGCGCGGAGTTTGCGGATGGGGATCGCACGAAAGCCTTGCCGGTCCAAGTCAGTCGGGGTGGCCGACGGCGGCGCGGGCATTTCCCGCGCCGCCGTCAATTCAGCCGCGGCGGCGCCGGACACGCGCTGTGCCGAGGCCGAGCAGACCGATACCCATGAGAGCTGCGGTGGCCGGCTCGGGTGTGGGCGTAGGTCTTGGATCGCGCTCGATGGCCAGCGCGCCGCTGTTTGCGGTCGCGGTGTACTTGTCGGTGCAGGTGGTCACGCGCTTTTTCGTTACACAATCGGTTTCACCGAAAGCGAACGCGGTTACGATGCTGCCTTTAGGAAAACCGAAGCTGGTCGTGAACTCGGGATCGGTGCTCGCGCCGAATGTCGCACCGCCGAAATTGAGCTGATACGCATAGTAGCCGGTGGCCGTCGGCTGAAATGCCTGCGTCGTAGGCAGGAACGCGCCGATCGGGTTGGTCGGCGAAGCTGAGATGCCGAGATAGCTGTCGAGCTGACCGCTGGTCCACGGCGTGAAGCTGAACAGCGACGCAGCGACCGAGCCGTTGCCGGTATGCGTGCCGCTGATGCTAAAGCTTTCGCTGCTCGCGCCGCTGACATTGTCGGGGATCAGCACTTCCAGCAGGAGTTTGGTCGTGCTGTCTGAATCGGGGCTTTTGGTAAATCCGAATTCGGGCGGGTTCGTCAGGGTGGGCGTGATGGTGCCGTTGTCGGAGCAGGTAGAAGTGCCGAAGCAGAACGCATGCAGCGCATCCGCGCGGGCGCCGCCAGGAAATGCAACGACCGCCGCCAATGGCAGAACCGCCATCGACCGGAATGCAAGCCGTTTCAGTCGAGTGCCGGTGTTGCCCATGTCTGTCGTGTCCCTTCGTTAATCAATTTCTAACGACAGTCTCATTATTGAGTAATGCGTCATTTGGCAAGCGAAAAATTACACCTACGAAAGCATGCGACGCGGTGCCAAGCGATCCGGTCCGGCGTCGGGATCGCTCAGCCCAGGGCGCGAGACGCCCGCGGCATTCGCGCCGCCCAGTGCCAGACCAGCAAAGCCGCGGCTATCAGCAGCGGCGGCACGACGGTGAGATTGAGCGCGCCCCAGCCGGCGGTGGCCTCGATTGCGCCGGACGCGAAGGCGGTCGCGGCGACACTGCCGAATACGATGAAATCGTTGGTGGTCTGCACGCGGACGCGCTCGTGCGCATCATGCGCGGTGGCGAGCAGCGCCGTGGCGCCGACGAACATGAAATTCCAGCCGACCCCCAGTAGCATCAGCGCCACGATGAAGGTGCTGAAGAACGGATCGAAGCCGATATTCACCGCGACGCACAGCCCGGTCAGCAGCGCCCCCGCAAGGATCACCGGGTGCACCCCGACACGCTGGATCAGCCGCCCGGTGACGAAGCCGGGCAGGAACATCGCGATCGAGTGGGCGCGGATGACGTCGGCGGACGCATCCACCCCGAATCCGCACAGCAGCATCTGCAGCGGCGTTGAAGCCATGACCAGGTTCATCGACCCGTACCCCACGACCCCGGCCACCACGGCCGTCAGAAACGTCGGTCGGGCGATGATGTCGCGGAACGGCACGGCGGCCGTGCTGCTGCGTTGCGCCGGCGGCAGACTGATGAACAGCAGCAGGATCGACGTGAGAATCGGCAGGACCAGCAGAGTCAGATACGTGGCCAGGAACTGGTGCCCGGCGATGGTATCATTGGTGCGTTTGACGATCTCCGGCCCGATCACCGCCGCCACCAACCCGCCCGTCATCACCAGCGCAATGGCGCGCGGCCGGGCGGCGGGCTCGGCGACCTCGGCGGCGGCGAAGCGCAGATGCTGGGAAATCCCGAATCCCATGCCGGCCGGGATCGCCGCCAGGCAATAGATCAGAAAGTTGCCGCGCCAGACGCCGAGCGCGAAGCTCAGGCTGCCGGACAACGCCAGCACCACGCCCAGCCAGAATCCCGGACGGCGCCCGAGCCGGTTGAAGACAATTCCGGCGGGAATTGAGCCGGCCATGACGCCGCCCATCTGGATCGCCATCGGCAGGGTGGTCAGTGCCGGCTGCACTGCCAGCGCGTGCCCGACCAATGAGGCCATCACGACCTGGCCGGACATCACCGCGTTCATCAGCGCCTGACAGCAAAACAGAAGCCAGACGTTCCGGTTCATCGCTCAGAAATGGCTCCAGCCCCCGGCGGCAAATCGCATCGGCGCGCCGTTTCGGTCGCGCACAATAACCTTCGGCGGGCCGGGAAGAAAGCTGCCGATCCGGGTTATTGTCATGCCGGCCGCGCAGGCTGTGTCCAGCAAGGCAGTCTCCCGCTGCGGTGGGA
>DATIMO010000467.1:0-7774 GCA_035475215.1 Acetobacteraceae bacterium
GGCATGGCTCTGGCGGCCGGGCATCCGAACGCTCCGACCGTGGGGCAGGAGGCCAATCAACTGAACACGCAAGGTTCGACTGAGGCCGGGACCAGCAATCAGGCCACGAACGAAAGTAGCAAGCCGGCGACGGATGAGGGCACAAATCAAGCCACAGCCGAAACAAAGAAGGGCCACGGCACCGCCGGCGCCATGGCTGCGGCAAAGGAAAATGAGTCGCATGCAAATCAGTCGGCGGGCGTGACTTCGGGTCCGTCGGCGGGCAGCAATGTTGCTCCGAACACGGCGGTCGCGAAACAGGGATCGCAGGAGACGATGGCCGAGGCTAACACGAACGGCACATCGACGACGCATACGGCCGGGAAGGCTTCTATGGGCGTCGGAGCGCCGGGCACTCCGGCACATCCCGGTACTGAGGCGGGCAAAGCGCCGGCGCAGAAATCGGCTCAGCAGTAGATGTAGTGCCGACGCGCGCTGTTCTCCAGCAACTAGGGGGTACGGAAGTTGTAGCGGAACCGGCCGCCGTCGGCCTTGACGCTGCCGGCGGTCGGGGCCGGGAAATGCACGGGAAGGACCAGCGTGTCGGTATCGGCGACATCGCCCAGGAATTGTCGTCGTGAACGTGCAGCCATGGCCGGGTCCCGGTCGAACACGGTGGAAAGATCCGGTTCCCGGCACTGCAGCGCATGGTGCATCATATCACCAGTAACCACCGCGCGCATGCCGCCGGAGCGGATGTTGACGCAGCAGTGGCACGGCGAATGGCCAGGCGTCGGGCTGAGCCAGGCGGTGTCGTCCAGCGTATAGTCATCATCGACCAGCAGTGCCTGCCCGGCTTCGACGATCGGGCGACAGTTGTAGCGCCAGACATTGCCGGGCGGGTTCTCGCCGCGGCCATCGGCGATTTCCCAGGCTGCGTATTCGCGTTTGTGGAAGACGTATTTCGCGCGCGGAAAGGTCGGCACCCAGCGGCCGCTTACCAGCCGCGTGTTCCAGCCGCAATGATCGATGTGCAGATGGGTGCAGAAGACGTAGTCGATGTCCTCGAAGCGCAGTCCGAGGTCAGCAAAACCGTCCAGCCAGGGCTGCTTGGGGAAGTCCATCGGGGCTGCGTAGCCCTTGTCCTCGCCGGTACAGGTATCCACCAGGATGGTATGCCGCGGCGTGCGCACGACGAAGGTTTGATACGTGATCACCAGCCGGTTCGAGGCCGCATCATAGACCAGGGGCCCAAGCTCGTTCAGATGGCGACGCCCGGTGTCCGGATCGAAATGCAGGAACATGTCCTCTGGCCGGCGCCACGGGCCGTCGCGCTCGATGATGCTGGCAATGGAGACCTCGCCGATCCGGATTTCGTCCATCTCCGTACCCTTCCCGATGCTTGACGCCTGCGGCGGCAAGGATAGCGTGGATCGGCATGATAGTGGAGGGAGCCGGCAATGGCCGAAGTGCGGATTTTGGCGAGCGGCTTCGGCTTTGCGGAAGGCCCGGTGGTGACGCCGGATGGTTCGGTGGTGCTGACCGACATCAAGGAAGGCTGCGTCTGGCGAGTGGCGCCGGACGGGACCAAGAGCCTGCTGGCGAGGACGGGCGGTGGGCCGAACGGATTGGCGATCGGGCCCGATGGCGCACTGTATTGCTGCAACAATGGCGGCGGGCTGTATCGGCCGGACCATTTCATGGCGGTGGGACCGGCGCCGGATTATGCGGGCGGCTCCATCCAGCGCATCGATCCACGTAGCGGTCAGGTACGCACGCTGTACACCGAATGCAGCGGGCATCGGCTGTCGGCGCCGAACGATCTGGCGTTCGATAGCGCGGGCGGGTTCTGGTTCACCGATCTCGGGAAGCGCTATGCGCGGACGCGCGACCATGGCGGGCTCTACTACGCATTGCCCGACGGGTCGCGGATCGTGGAAGTGGCGTATCCGATCCTCAGCCCGAACGGCGTTGGTCTGTCGCAGGACGGCAAGATCGTTTACGTGGCGGATACCGAACCGGCGCGGCTTTGGGCATTCGATGTGGAGGCGGCGGGCGTGGTGCGGAAGCACCCCTTCCCGTCCCCGCATGGGGGGCGACTGGTGGCCGGGTTGCCGGGATATCAACGGTTCGACAGTTTGGCGGTTCAGGCTGATGGCGCAATCTGCGTGGCGACACTGGTGACCGGGTGCATCACGGTGATCGCACCGGACGGGCGCGTGGTGCGCCAGGCGAAGATGCCGGACACGCATCCGACGAATATCTGTTTCGGCGGGCCGGATTTGCGCACGGCTTACGTGAGTCTGTCGGAGACCGGACGTTTGGGCGCGGTCGAATGGCCGGATGCCGGACTGCGGCTGAATTTTTGAAACGGGTTCGGCGCCGCCGGACGGAAACGTCGGTACCGAGGCTCGTTAGCCGGAGACGGTCAGACGCACTGAGGACCTGCCATGGCTGCGCCTCGGCCGATGACCGTGAAGCTCGACGCCAGGGAAGAGCGCCTCACGCCAGCCCTCCGCCGGTCGGAGAGAGGTGAATCCGGTTCACAAAGCGGGTAGCGCGCGCGCATTGCTGGCGATCGGTGCATGTTTGGGTGACCGACACCAAAGGAGGCCGCCCGCATGAGACTGCTCGCCGTCCATCCCGGTCCGCTCATGTATACGAAGGTGTTCCTGCGGCTGGAACCGCTGGGTCTGGAGTTGGTGGCCGCCGCGGCGGTGCGCGACGGACATGAGGTGCGGCTGCTCGATCTGCAGGTGGAAACGCATCGGGATTACCTGCGCACCATCAATGACTGGCAGCCCGATGTGGTTGCCTTCTCCTGCAACTATCTGGCGAACGTGCCGGAGATCGTCGATCTGGCGAAGGCGACGAAGCGCCGACGGCCGGAATGCGTGGTGGTGGTGGGCGGTCACAGCGTTTCGTTCACCGCCCGGGCGATGCTGGATCACGGGAACGGAGCGATCGATTGCATCCTTCGGGGTGAAGGCGAGGCGGTGCTGCCGCCACTGCTTGCCGCAGTTGCGGCCGGGCAACCCATGGCAACCGTGCCGGGGGCGGTAACAGCGGACGGAGAAGGTCCGCCACCGGTGTTCGTCGATGATCTCGATGCACTGCAACCGGCGCGTCATCTGCTGCGGCATCGGCGCAAGTATTTCATCGGCACGCTGGACCCGGCGGCGTCGATCGAATTCTCGCGCGGCTGCCCGTGGGATTGTTCGTTCTGCAGCGCGTGGACGTTCTATGGGCGAACGTATCGGCTGAAATCGCCGGAAAAGATCGTGGATGATCTGGCGGCGATCCGGGAGCCGGGCGTGTTCATCGTCGATGACGTGGCGTTCGTGCGTGCCGAGCACGGCATGGCAATCGCCGAAGCCATTGCCCGGCGCGGCATCCGCAAGGAGTACTACCTGGAAACACGGGGCGACGTTTTGCTGCGGCATCGCGAGGTGTTCCGCGAATGGCGCCGGCTGGGGCTGAAGATGATGTTCCTGGGCCTGGAGGCGATCGATGAGGAAGGGCTGAAGAAGTACCGCAAGCGCGTGAACTTGTCGCGCAATTTCGAGGCACTGGATTATGCGCGGTCGCTTGGCATCAACGTGGCGATCAATCTGATCGCGGATCCGGACTGGGACCATGCGCGGTTCGAGACGGTCCGGCAGTGGTGCATGGAAATCCCCGACGTGGTGAATATCAGCGTCAACACGCCGTATCCGGGGACCGAGACCTGGGTGACCGAGGCGCGCAAGCTGCAGACCCGAGACTACCGCCTGTTCGACATCCAGCATTGCGTGTTGCCGACCAAGCTGCCGTTGGAGGAATTCTATCGCGAACTGACCACGACGCAGCAGGTGCTGAACCGGAAGCACCTCGGCTGGCGGACGCTATGGGACGCGAGCGGGGTGTTTGCACGTCTGGCGCTGCGGGGGCAGACCAACTTCCTGCGCAACATGTTTCACTTCGACAGCGTGTATGATGCCGACGCGCTGATAGCGGATCATCGGCGGCCGGTTGCGTATGAGCTGCCGCTGCCGCCGCCGGTGCAGGCGAACCCGGATCGTGCCGCGTTGTACGTGCATGCGGCGAGGTCGACGGTACGGGCGGCGGCGGAGTGATGGGGCGTGAGGTGGCCGAATAGAAGAAGGCTCCGGAGCGGTCGCTCCGGAGCCTTCCGCATTGTCTGCAGTCATTGGCTGCCAAACGTCAGATTACGCAGCCTTCTCCACGGCAACGGAGATCCAGGCCGCGGCGACTGGCGCCGACTGAGAGCAATGAGACACTGGATCACCTCCTTTCAGTTGTTGACGACTCGGTAGAGTCTGCGCCGGCTGAGGGAAAAACGCAAGCCCGGGTACAACGGCCATTTCAACGGTCCTGCCGGATCAGCAGCGCCAGTGAAAAATCCGTCAGCAGATCGGCAACTGGCAGATGGCCCGGTGATAGAATCCGGCTGACACCTGTCAGCACGTCGGCGAACCGTCCAGTGATGCCGTCCGGCACGCAGAGCGCGGTGTCTCGCCACGCCGTCGGCGGTATCAGAATGCCGTCGCCTGCCTGCAACACCGCAAGCGGCAGTCGCGGCGCAACGGCGATCATCATGGCATCGGGCGTGCGGCGAACGAAGGCGATAACATGGGCGGCATGCTGCCCTTCGACCAAGAGCGGACGGTAATCGCCCCGCATGAACAGCGTGGGATCGCGCCGCCGCGCATCAAGCCCACGCGCGATAATCGCTTGCTTCACGCGGCCGTCGCGCCATGACGCAGCCAAATCGACAGGGCTGGCCGCATCGTCCAGCGCCCGCAACCGCTGCGCGAAATCAACCGGGCGCCGATTATCGGGATCGACGAGGGTTTGATCCCAGAACTCAGTTCCCTGATAAAAGTCGGGAACGCCAGGAACTGTGAGCTTCAGCAGCACCTGGGCAAGGCCGTTCACAGCACCGGCCGGCCCGATCCGATCAGAAAGCCGCCCCACCTCTGCGCTGAAACCGCTGCGCATGATGGCGCCAAGAAAGTCGCGCGCTGCGGTTTCGTAGCTTTCGTTGCGCGAGGTCCAGCTCGTCCGAAGTTTCGCCTCGTGCAGCGCCTTTTCCTGCCAACTGGCGATTCGTTCGACAAATTTGGCGCGCGCCGCGTGGTCATCGGATTGCAGTGTCGTCGGCCAGGCGCCGAGCAGCGTCTGATACAACATGATTTCGTCGCCCGGAGACGGCGCGGGCTGCCCATCGGCGCTGCCCCGATGCGGCGCATTCATCGCCATCCAGCGACGCAGCGTGGCCGCCCATTCGTCGGGGATCTCGCTCAGCACCGCCAGCCGGGCGCGCACATCCTCGCCCCGCTTGTGATCATGCGTGGCGGTCGCCAGCATCGCATCGGGGAATCTGTCGCGGCGCGCCGCGCAAAGCTGGTGGAATTCTGCCGGCTCGATGCCGAGGCGGGCCGCGTCGAAGCCGACATCGTTGCGCGACAACAAGCGGCCGTAACGATAAAACGCGGTGTCCTCGACGGCCTTTGCCGCGACCGGCGCACTGAGCTGCTGGAAGCGGCGCGCGGCGATCTGGCGCGCCGGCGTGTCGGGGATGCTGAGCCAGTCCACGAGCAGTGAAAGCAGCCACGGATCGGCAAGACCGCGCGCCCGAAGCGCACCATCCAGTGCCTGCGCAAACATCGGTGCGTCGGTGTCCGGACGCGCATCGGCGGTCGCGTAGCTGCGATAGGTGGGGAAATGCGCCAGCAGCTCGATCAGGGCGCGGCGCAGGGCGGTGCGGCTGGCATCCTGCGTTTCCGGGTGTTGCAGGGCGACCGCGTGCAAGGCACCCACCGTGGCCTCAAGCTGCGCGGCAAAGCTGCGGTCCAGGGTTTCCCGCTTTGCCGGTACTGCTTCCTGCTGGAAATTGCCCGGCCGGCCGGACAGCGTGGCCCAGAGCGCCTCCAGAGCCGGCTGCGCCGCGGCGTCGTGCTGAACCGCACTGACGGTGTCCATGAAGTCGTATCCGCTGGTTCCATCCACGCACCAGTCGCAGGCGAGGGTTTCATGGCGGCCGAGGATCTTCTCGATCACCAGATACGGCATGCGATCGGGTGCCAACTCGGTCAGACGGGCATGGAGCCGGCGGCAATAGCCGCCTGGATCAGCAAGCCCATCCACATGGTCAACGCGCATGCCGTCGATCAGGCCTTCTTTGTACAACCGAAACAGCAGGGCGTGCGTCGCTTCGAAGACGGTCGGCAGTTCCACGCGCATGCCGACCAATTCGTTGATGTCGAAGAACCGCCGCCAGTTGATTTCTTCCGGTGCCGTGCGCCACCAGGCCAGCCGATAATGCTGCCGCTGCAGCAGCCGATGGAGTCGTGCGCGGCCCACGTCGGTAGACGTGGCGTAGGCGTCCGGCCCGAGTGCGTCCACTTCTGATTGATCGGCGGGTGCGATCGGAAATGCCTGACTGAAATAGCGAACCTGCCAGCCTTCAGGCGCCGCTTGCAGCGTGATTTCGCCGGCCGTCAGCGCGTTGCCATATTGGCGACCGAGAACCGGGAGCAGCAGCTTTCCGTCCAGCAGCGGATTGTCTGGATGCCAGCCGATGTCAAAGAAGTCAGCGTAACGGCTGCTCAGTCCGTGACGCAGCACGTCCTGCCACCACGCGTTGGCGCTGCCGATTGCCATGTGATTGGGGACGATGTCGACGATCAGCCCCACCCTGTTGTCGCGCAGGGTCGCGACCATGCGGCGGAATCCGGCTTCCCCGCCCAATTCGGGATTGATGCGGGTGGGATCGGTGGCGTCGTACCCATGCATCGATCCGGCTCGGGCAGTCAGGATGGGCGAGCAATAAACATGACTGATGCCGAGCCGTGCCATATACGGCGCCACATATGCGGCATCATCGAAGCCGAATCCCTTGTGAAGTTGGAGGCGCATCGTCGCCCGCGGAACGGTCATCCGCGTGGGCGCTCCTGGGCCACATCATTGATCCGCCGCGCAGCCGCAGGATCGTCCAGCAGCGTGGCGGCGGGTTGACCGGTGCGGCGACGCCAGTTCGGGTGCTGGTCGATCGTGCCCGGCAGATTGGGCTGTTCGTCCGAACCGAGCACGTCTTCAAGCGGCAGCAGCGCCAACTGACAAGCGGTGCGGGCAACAAAACGGACCGCCGCATCGACGAACGGCCCTGGACTGTCCTGTGCTGGGGGGCCGGACCGCGCGACGTCTGCCTTGTCGAACGCTTGCCACAACGCCCGCCGTTCCCCTTCCCGCTCGTGTTCCAGGTCTTCGCGTCGCTGGCGGTTGCCCAGAACGCCATGCTCCGCGCGCAAGTTGATGTCGGCACCCCGCCACCAGGACGCGGCGGTCGGCAGATCGTGTGTGGATGTCATCGCAAGGGCGCTGTGGTCCCACTGATCGGGCTGGGCAAACTCTTCCCCGGCTTTTTCGAACCAAAGCACGCGCATGCCGGCAACGCCGTGCGCATCCAACTGATCGCGGAATCCTTCGGGAACGGTGCCGAGATCTTCACCGACCACGATCGCCTGGTGCCGCTGCGATTCAAGCGCCAGCAGTCGCAGCATGTCGGTAAGCGGATAACTCAGGTAAGCGCCTTCGGCCGCCGAAACCCCGTCCGGCACCAGCCAAAGCCGCTGTAGCCCCATCGCATGATCGATGCGCACGCCGCCGCAATGATGCAGTGCGGCCCGCACAGTTGCGATAAATGGTGCGAAGCCGGTTGCCTTCAGCGCACGCGGTGAAAATGTTGTAATCCCCCATTGTTGCCCATTGGGGCTGAAAAGGTCCGGCGGCG
>DATIMO010000468.1:0-2574 GCA_035475215.1 Acetobacteraceae bacterium
GCGCGATCAGCCTGGCATTCGCCACGCGCGGCGCGCACGTGTGGGCGTGCGACATCATCGAGGACGAGGTGCGCGAGACGGCGCGAGTGTGCGCGTCGGCGGGCGGACGGTGCACCGCGCGCGTCGTCGACGTGACCGACAAGGCTGCGATCGAGGCCTTTGTCGCGGAGGCGTGCGCCGAATTCTCGCGTGTCGACATCCTCGTGAACAACGCAGGGGGCGTACTGGGCCAGGTGGGTCGCCCGCTCGAAGCGGTGCCGCAGAACGAATGGCAGGCGATCATCGACGTCAACCTGACCGGGGCCTTTTTGTGCTGCAAGCACATCGGCGCGGCGATGGCCGAACGCAACGCGGGATCGGTCATCAACATCAGTTCCGTGGCGGGGCATGTGGGGATGGTTCGATCGGTTTCGTATTGCGCATCCAAGGGTGGTCTGGAACTGCTGACCAAGGCGCTGGCGCTGGAATGGGCGCCACGCGGCGTTCGGGTGAATTGCCTGGCACCCGGTTATGTCGATACCGACCTGACATCCGGGCTGCTGCACCATGCGACGCTGGGCAAGCCGTTCCTGGACCACACGCCGATGGGTCGGTTCGGGGAAACGCGGGATGTCGCGGGTGCCGCGGTATTTTTAGCCTCGGATGCGTCGGCCTATATGACCGGACAGAGTATGGTGGTGGACGGCGGCTGGACCGCGCACTGAGGCGCGACATACGATAGCATTATTTTCCGAGACTCGTCTAAAAAATATTGCAAGATTTGTTAACCGCCGGCTAACCTCTTGCTGCGGCCCACCCAATTCATGGGCCGCATTGAACCGACATTCACGCAACTGAGGCGAGCCATGACCCGTCGAATTCGCATTACCCACACGGCTGCGTGCGCGGTCACGGCGATCGGTCTGCTTCTTGGCACCGCCCGCCATGCCGGTGCCGCGGAGGCTTTGTTTGGGTTCAGCAGCTACGACGAAGCCGAAACTCTGACTGTGGGTCTGTCGGGCGGTGGCAGCGTGGTGCTGAATACCGGCGGCAACCAGGGCTGGTGGAGCGCGACGTTCACGAACACCATTGGCAATACCAACTACTTCGTCGGCAATCCGCTCGATAACAGCAGCCCGCAATATCTGCGCAACTTCTTTACATTCGATATTTCCGATCTGCGCGGGCAAACGGTGACTGGGGCCACACTGGGTGTAACGCGCTATATCGGGCTATCCGATTCAGGAATGACCAGCCAGACCTATTCGCTGTATGACGTGTCCACCCCGGCGTCGGAACTCGACCTGACCGGCGGCACCAGCACCGCGATCTATGACGATCTCGGCACCGGTAAAAGCTACGGCAGCTTCAATGTGCCGCTGGTTGGCCCCGGGTCCGACAATTTTGCGCTGAACGCGACCGGCGTTGCGGATTTGAACGCGGCGATTGCCGGCGGCACTACCCATTTCTCGATCGGCGGGACGCTGCCGATACCGATTTCTGCAGTGCCCGAACCCGCCTCGGTGCTTCTGCTGGGCAGCGGGCTTCTTGGTTTGCTGGGGATGGGCAAACGCAAAGCCGGCTGACCCGCGACTTCGGCCTCCTGGGCTTGGTATCATATAACTCGTTGTTTCGACACGCGGACAGGAAAGTAAGGAAGTTTGAACCACGGAGACACGGAGGCATGGAGAAGACATCATGCGCTTCGCGCGCTCTCTCGCCGACCGACTGCGCGCAGGGTAAAAGAGCCTTCTCCGTGGCTCCCCGCCTCCGTGGTGAAGCTCGCTACCTGACAACCGCTTGGAATCATACCGGGAGTACAGGAAGCAGCAGTCGGCTGGGGCGGTCGGCGTCGACAAAAACAGTGTTGGTTGCGATCCGGCGGCGGCCGGCAGTGCCTTCCGGTTCGCCGGTACTCGGGTTGACATCGAATTTGGGGAAATTGCTCGACGCGATGTCCAGCCGGATGCGATGGTGCGGAAGGAACAGGTTGGCGGTCGGGAACAACGTGATACCGATGTGCACGACATCGCCCGGTTGGTGTGGACGCGACGTGGCGTAGCGCAGTCGGATGATCCCGTCGGTCAGGTTCATGGCGTAGCCGCGCGGATAATCCGGGGTCGGCGGATGCACGTCGATCAGTTTGGCGGTGAAATCGGTGTCGGGTGCATCGGTGGCGACGAACAGGTCGGCCTCGATCGGCCCGGCAATTCGCAGCGGTCGGGTCAGTGGTTCTGTCTGGAACACCAGGATATCGGGGCGTGACGCAAGCGGCAGATAGGGTGGCGCGCAGCCGAAGAATTCCGGGGCTTCGACCTGATCGAAGGCGCCGGCACGGGCGACCGGCTCCAGGCTGCTGAACGCGCCACCGATCGTGGGCACCGGGTGTGCGGGATCGAAATCATACGATACGGGAGCGCTGTTGGATGCAGGCGGACGCGGATCGAGCCCGCCTCTGCGGTGCAGGTAATAGGAAACGAATTCGGTGCCGGGCGGCGGCCAGTCTTCGGCAGTGATCCAGCGCCCGCCGTGGTCCAGGCGGCCGATCGCGGTGCGTCGTCCGGACCCGCCGCCCATGACGAACACGCGAACCGC
>DATIMO010000469.1:0-5837 GCA_035475215.1 Acetobacteraceae bacterium
AGAACCGGGGCAACCTGCGCCGCCGGGGCGCGAGCCGAGGGGGCCGCTTCGTGGGTTTCGCGCTGGGCTGGTGCAGACGGCGCCGTGATGGGGGCCGGCTGGTTCTGGACGGTCGCGGCATCCGGTTGGGCCAGCGGCGCCGCGATCGGCTGCGCTTCTGCAGGTACGGCGTGGGCTGATGACGGAACCGAAGCGCCCGAGTGGCCCAATTCGATCGCGCCAGCCGCTTTGCCGCTGGCATCATCAAACGAACGCAACGGAGCGTCATCACGGAGTGCGATCGGTGTATTTTCCACCGGTACGACCGAAGCCAACACATCGATGGTGGTCGAATTCGGTTCGGCGGTGCGTTGGGCGTCGTCATGCTGCGGAGCGCGCGAGAGCGTCGAAGCCGGACGGGTCTGGTGGCCCGGTGCGTTTCGTGACCGCGGCGTCTGCATGGCCGGTTCGCCGACGACCCCGGATTGCGCCTGCGATGCCGTGGTTGGCCCACGCGCGGTTTGCGGTGATGCCGTGGCCGCCGCCGATTGCCCACCAGCCGCGAGCGCCGCGATCAACTGACCGAATATGGTCGACGCTACTGCGCTCCCAGGCGATGCCGGCGCGGTATCGATACCAGACGCTTGCGCCGTTGGATTGCCGGTCAGCAGGGCAGTATCGGCAAGCGGGGCGGGCATGCGGGTTCTCTCCTCGGCGATCGGAAAAGCAAGATTCTTGCCAACGCAAACAACCGTGCTTCAACTCGAAGCAATCAGGGTCCAGCGCACCCGACGGTCCCTCGGCACCAAGTGCCGGGTCGATTCTGCCGTGTTTCTCGTAACGGCCGGCGAAGCAGACCCTTGGGCTTGAGCCCGGGGCCGAACAGCGCGGCGATGACGGCGAGTCGAAAACACTGGCACGATTCCTGCGAACCGGCTCGGCATTGTTCGTGCGATTGCCTGACGGCATCGCCCCAGGAGGTCGGCATGTCGCTGTTCGGCGCACTTACCACCGCAGTGAGCGGGTTATCCGCCCAGTCCACTGCTTTCGGCAACATCAGCGACAACGTCGCGAACAGCCAGACCGTCGGCTTCAAGGAGGTGGATACCGACTTCATCGACTACCTGACCACCAGCACACGCCAGCAAAACGAGCCGGGCAGCGTTGTCGCGAGGCCAGATTACACGAACGGCAAGCAAGGCACCATCACCCAGAGCAGCAATCCTCTGGCCCTCGCCATAGCCGGCCAGGGGTTCTTTGCCATCTCGGAACAGAACGGCGTGGTATCCGGGACCACCGACCCGACCTTCAGCGCGCAGACCTACTTCAGCCGCGCAGGCGACTTCCAGATGGACAAGAACGGCTATCTTTCCAACAGTGCCGGGGAGTTCCTGCAAGGCTGGAACGTCGATCCAACAACCGGCGTTGCCGACCAGTCCCAGTTGCGCACCATCCAGATCACGCAAAGCCAGTTCACCCCGGTGGCAACGTCCAGCGTGAATCTCTCCGCTAACCTGCCAACAACGGCGGCAGCCGGCACACCCGTATCGTCGCAGGTGCAGGTATTCGACTCGCTCGGCAACCAGCATGCAATAAGCCTGAGCTGGACGCAGAATTCCGCCAGTGACTGGACGGTAACCGCGTCGTCGGCGGACAACACGCCGACCACCACGATCGGCAGCGCCGATGTGCTGTTCGGCGGCAGCGGCGTGCCCGCCGGCACGATCAGCGGTTTCACTAATGCAAGCACCGGCGTTACGGGGTCCGGCTTTACACTCAATCAGCCCGCCACGCTCACGTTGCCCACGAATTTCGGCAGCGGGGCACAGAACATCACGCTGAACCTGGGAAATTTTGGGCAGGCGAACGGAGTGACGCAGTTCGCTGCCAGCGCCTACAGCTTGCGCAGCCTGAGCCAGAATGGCGTACCCCCGGGCTCTTTCACCGGCATCACGATGACGGCCAGCGGCGATGTCGTCGCGAACTATAACAATGGGCAGTCGCAGACGATCGCCCAGGTTCCGATCATCACCTTCGCCAATGCCGATGCGCTGCAGCGACAGAACGGGCAGGCCTTCACCGCCACCACAGCCTCCGGCGACGCAGTTGCCCAGGCCACCAATACCAACGGCGCCGGTGATCTGGTGACTGGTTCGGTCGAAAGTTCCAACGTCGATATCGCCTCGGAGTTCAGCAAGCTGATCGTCGCACAACAGGCCTATAGCGCCAACGCGAAGATCGTCACCACTGCCGATACAATGTTGCAGACCACCATCAACATGAAGACCTGAACCGGCGGCGCGGGGACCCTGTATCATGAACCTAGACGCGGCACTGTCGATCGCATCCGGTGGGCTCGCCAACATCAACGCCCAACTTGTGCTGGTGTCGCACAACGTCGCCAACGCAAGCACCCCCGGTTATCAGGTCGAAAACGGTACGCAGCAGGCGCTGTCGGTCGGCGGAATCGGAATGGGCGTGGTGACCGGCCCGGCCACGCGCAGCGTCGATGATGAACTGCAGGCCGATCTGCTGCGGCAGAATGCGACGGTCGCCGCATTGCAGACCAGACAGTCGGCGCTTTCAGCGATCGATACCGTCAACGGCACGCCCGGCCAGGGCAATGACCTCGCTTCCCTGCTGGGCAACCTGCAGAATCAGTTTTCCACTTTGCTGAACGATCCCGGCAACGCCACCCAGCAGACCCAGGTGGTCGCCACTGCCGCGTCGCTCGCTCAGGGCATCAATACACTGAGCGACACCTACACCTCGCAACGGCAGGCAGCGCAGGACGCAACGGTAAGCGAGGTGGCGCAGATCAATAAGACGCTGGGGGCCATCGGCGCGCTGTCTGATCATATCATTGCAACCAAGGTGTCGGGGCAGAGCACCGCCGATCTGGAAAACCAGCGCGACGCGCAGGTGGCGTCGCTGTCGCAGCTTGTGGACATCACGACGTTCGAGCAGCCGAACGGAGATTTGCTGATCGCCACCGGGACGGGAACACAGTTGCCGACGCACGGGCAGGCAAATCCGCTCAGCACGAGCGGCGCCAATCTGCAGCCCGGCGCGTATTATCCGGGCGGCGGAGTGCCGCCGATCCTGCTGGGCGGCGTCGATGTCACCGCCGCGTTGCAGGGCGGCCAGATCGGGGCCAATATCGGGCTCCGCGACCGCACGCTGCCGGCCTATCAGGGGCAGCTCGATGAATTCGCCAGAACCCTGGCCGGGCGGTTCGCCGATCAGGGACTGACGCTGTTCACCGACGCGTCCGGCGCCGTACCGGCGGGCGGTGGAACACCGGTGCAGGCCGGCTATGTCGGTTTCGCTGACGAGATCCAGGTCAACCCGGCCGTGCAGACCAACCCCGCGCTGGTTCGCGACGGCACCGGCGCCATTGCGGGCAGCCCGACCGGAGCCAGCGCGTTCACGCCGAACCCGGCCGGTGGGCCGGCGGGTTTCAGCACACTGCTCACTCGCATACTGAACAACAGCTTCGGCGCCCAGGTGCAGACCGGCGTTGCCCAGCCGGCACCGAACACCGCCGGACTGGGACCCACCGGCACGCTGAACGCCCCCTATGCGCCGCCCGCCACTCTGGGCAGCTTCGCGACCGCTCTCGTCGGGTCCGAAGCCGCGGACAGCGCCGACGTAACCGGCCGGCTGACAACCGAGCAAGCGGTGCAGACCAGTTTCTCCACCAGACTCACCAGCGAAACCGGCGTGAATATCGACGCCGAGATGTCGCTGATGATCACGCTGCAGAACGCCTATGGTGCCAACGCCAAGGTGATGTCGGCGGCGCACGCGATGTTCGCGCAACTGCTGGCGGCGGTGCCGACATGATGGATGGGGTCGGCTCCCTGAGACTGTCCGACTATGGCATGATGGGGAACCTAGTCAGCGACAGTGCGACGGTTCGCCAGCGACTGGACAGCCTGACCGAGCAATCGAGCACCGGGCTCGTCGCCAGTACTTATGCTGGACTGGGCAGCGGAGCCGCGGTTTCGCTCGACCTCAATCCCGACATCGACCGGCTGAAGACGTGGCAATCCAACATCAACGCGGCGACCGGCCGCGCCGATGTCACGCAGTCCGCGATGACGCAGATCCAGCAGATCGCCTCCGATCTGTTTGCGCAACTGAACAACTTGCCCGGCACGCTGGGGTCCGAGGTGGATGCGATCGCCGCATCCGCGCGGGACGCTCTGGGACAGGTCGCCAATCTGCTCGATACCACCAACGGCGGTACCTATGTGTTCGGTGGAGCGGATACGGCGAACCCGCCGGTGCCCAATCCTGACAGCATCACAAGCTCCGGGTTCTACACCCAGATTGCAGCGGCGGTGGCCAATCTCGGCACCGCCGGTGCCGCCGGCACGGCGACTGCCACGCTGGGCATTGCCGGATCCAACGTGTCGGGCACGAGCCCGTTTTCGGCCCACATGTCGCAATCGGCCACGACGCTGCAGACCGAGTTGCCGCGAGTGGAGGTCGGGGAAGGACATACTATACAGATAGGCTTGCTGGCCAGCGGCAATGCCGTGGTGAGCTCGACCGGCAGTTCGACCACCGGGTCGTATATGCGGGACCTGATGCGGGCTCTGGCAACGGTCGGCTCGCTCAGCAGCAGCCAGCAAAAAGACCCGGGGTTCCAGGCGCTGGTGCAGGACACCCGCACCAGTCTGAACGGCGCGATCGCGGCGATGGCAGCGGACACTGGCGTGCTCGGCAACCGGCAGGCGGCGCTGACAGCGACGCAGACGGAACTGGCCGCAACCCAGGTGGCGGTGACGAAACAGGTCGGATCGGTGCAGGACGTCGATATGGCGGCCACGCTGTCCAACCTGTCGCTGGTGCAGACGCAGCTTCAGGCGTCGTACCAGATGATTTCTGCCATCGGCGGCCTGTCGTTGGTGAAGTTTCTTGCGGTGTAATGACGCTTCAATGCGCCGGCTTCATCGGGCGTTAACTCGACGCGTTCCAGGATGGAACCGTGCCCGCAAAAGGCGGGGCTATTCGCAACCTTTGTGGGCAAGGAAGATACCATGTCCGGCACGATCAACTCGATCAACACCAACGTGGGCGCGATGGTCGCGCTCGAATCGCTCAACCAGACCAGCACGCAGTTGAATTCTGTCCAGAAGCAGATCTCGACCGGCTATCGCGTGGCCGACGCGGTCGATGATGGCGCGGCCTATGCCGTGGCCCAGTCGGTGCGTTCGGATGTCGGTGCACTGACCGCTGCGAACCAGCAGCTCGGTGGAGTACAGGCGCTGCTGTCGACCACATCGACTGGTCTGAACAACGTCTCCAATATATTGAGCAGCATGCGCGACGTGCTGGTCGCTCTGGCGAACGGGGATACGACGGGCAACCAGCGCTCGCAGTATGCGCAGCAGTACAATTCGATGCTGGCGAACGTGAAGACGTTCCTGCAGGACGCTAATTATCATGGCAATTCGCTGATCGGCGACATCGGAGGCAAGACGATCTCTTCCGTCTCCGTGGTGCGCAATGAGGTGGGTTCCACATACGGGATCGCTACCTTCAGCGGCTCGGCGTTGTATGCGTCACTGGCGTTCAGTGCCACTTCGCTTGGCGGCGCCGCTTCGGTTGCCGCGCTGATCACCGCAGCGGGCACGTTCATCAACGCGTTCAATGATGTGGGGGCGCAGCTCAACACATACGGCACGGCGACCAACTACATCACGAATCAGATCAAGTACAATTCGGACAAGATCGATTCGCTGAACACCGGCCTCGGCGCATTGGTTGATGCGGACCTGGCGAAGGAATCAGCGCAACTTCAGGCGCTGCAAATTCGCCAGCAGCTAGCGACGCAGTCACTCACGCTT
>DATIMO010000470.1:0-7173 GCA_035475215.1 Acetobacteraceae bacterium
CGGTTCCGTCACCAGCAGCGAACTCGCTGCAGAGGATTTCATGGCGGCGCATCCGGACATCAAGGTCGAGGTCCTGTCCGCGGATTATCAGAGCAAGCCGGACATCGCCACCAGCATCGCCCGCGGCTGGATCGACCAGCAGAACGTTGATGTGATCTCGCAGGTGAACAACTCAGCCGCGGCGCTGGCGATCGCCAATCTGGTCAAGGAAAAGAACAAGGTCGCACTGATCACCGGCGCAGCGAGCTCCGACCTCACCGGCAAGGCCTGCACGCCGAACCATATCCACTGGACCTACGACACCTGGTCGCTCGGCAAGTCGACCGGCGGGGCTCTGGTGCAGGCCGGCGGCGATTTCTGGTTCTTCATCGCTGCCGATTATGCGTTCGGCCGGGCGCTGGCGCGCGACACCGCCACCTTTGTCACTGGCGCGGGGGGCAAGGTGCTGGGCACCGTATTCACGCCGTTTCCCGAAACCACCGACTTCTCGTCGTACCTGATCCAGGCGCAGGCGAGTGGGGCGAAGGTGCTCGGGCTGGCCAATTCCGGCACCAACACGACCGACTGCATCAAGCAGGGCGCGGAGTTCGGGCTGCGCCAACATGGCATGCGCATGGCGGCGCTGCTGATGATGATCCCGGACCTGCACGGCGTCGGGCTGGCGACCGCACAGGGGTTGGTGCTGACCGAATCTTTCTACTGGGACATGAACGACGACACGCGAGCATATGGCAAGCGCTTCGGCGCGCGCATGGGCGGCTGGATGCCGAGCATGATCCAGGCGGCCGATTATTCGGCGGTGAATCACTATCTCAAGACCGTAGCGGCCATGGGTCTGGAAAAGATGGGCGACGGGCGCAGCGTGGTCGCGGCGATGAAGGCCAAGCCAAGCGAGGATACGCTGTTTGGTCGCTGCGTCATCCGGGAAGATGGGCAGCGGCTCAATCCGATGTATCTGTTCCAGGTGAAATCTCCGGACGAGAGCAAGTATCCGTGGGATTACTACAAGCTCTTGCGCACTACCCCGGCCGAGCAGGCGTTCCGGCCGCTCGATCAGGGCGACTGCCCGCTGGTTCATTCCTGAAGGAGATCATCATGCCGCAGCCGTTGACCGGCCGTGCCGCCTGGACGGGGGCGGAGCTTGAACAAAGCGGGGACTGGATCCGCTCGTTGAACGACACGCAGCGCCAAGAAATCGGTGCCGCCTTGGGGGCGGTGAAGCGCCGCGGACTGCCGCTTTTCGGGTTCGGGCGCGAGGATTTTCCGCTCGACACGACAGCCGCGCTGCTGGCGGAGATCAACGAGGAACTGGAGAATGGCCGCGGCGCGGTGCGGCTGCGTGGGCTGGACGTTGAAGCCTACGGTGAAGACGAACTGCGGCAGATTTTCTGGGGGCTCGGTTGCCATCTCGGCACGGCGCTGTATCAGAACGCCCGCGCCGAGATCATGGGCGAGGTACGCGACGAAAGCCGGTTTGAGTCGAAAAGCTACGTTACGGTCGAGCCGGGGAAAGTGGTTTCATCCCGCGCCCGTGCGCGTTCAACCGGGCCGCTGCGCTGGCACACCGACCGATGCGACGTGATCGCCTTGCTGTGCGTGCGCAACGCGCTGGCCGGCGGGGTCAGCAAACTGGCCAGCATCGTCACCATCTACAATGAAATCCTTCGCCGGAGACCGGATCTGCACGCTGCGCTGTGTCAGGATTATTGGCGCTCGCGCCCGGCCGATGAGGATGGCCAGCATCCCGAACGGGCCTTCGCGCTGCCGGTGTTCGGCGTGGCCGATGGCAAGCTGACGTGCCAGTACTCGCGCACCTATGTCGAGCAGGCGCAGGAGTTTGCCAGGGTACCGCGGCTGACCGCGGCGCAGAACGAGGCGTTGGATCTGCTGGCGGAAGTAGCTGACGAGACCTGTCTGCATTCCGCCTTCGAACCCGGCGACATCCAGTTACTGAACAACAACGTGGTGTTCCACGGCCGTACCGCGTACGAGGATGACGCCGCATCGCATCATGACCGGCTGCTGCTGCGGCTCTGGCTGGCGGTGCCGAATAGCCGCCGGCTGCCGGACGGGTTCGAGGTCTTGTGGGGCAGCACCGCGCCGGGCGCTGTCCGCGGCGGGGTGATTCAGCCCACGACCGACAGCCGAGTACCATTGCGCGCGGCGTAGAGCGAAAAGGGCACGCAATTCCGCCGCGTTCGGCTGTCCCCACCTTGCAATCCCGTCGTAAAAGTTCTCTTTAAGGCAAGGAAACGCAGTGGAGGGCAGTTGTCCAGGCATGAGCCGTGGGCCGCAGAGCGCGGCGCCGAAATTATCGCTGCGCATGTCGGGCGTGACGGCGCTGCGTTGCCGGTGTTGCATGCATTGCAGGAGGTATTCGGCTGCATTCCCGAACCCGCCGTTCGGCAGGTCGCTGATGCGCTGAATCTCACGCGCGCCGAAGTTCACGGTATCGTGAGCTTCTATCACGAGTTCCGTCGTGAGCCGCCCGGGCGGCACGTGCTGCGGCTCTGCCGGGCGGAAGCATGTCAGGCCATGGGCGCGGACCGGCTGGCACAGGATGCGAAGTCGCGGCTTGGCATCGATTGGCACGAAACCACATCGGACGGTGCGGTCACGCTGGAGCCGGTGTTCTGCCTCGGCCTTTGCGCGGTCGGTCCGTCAGGTATGCTGGATGGACAGCCGCTGGCACGGCTCGACCCGACACGGCTCGCGGCCGCGCTGGAGGCGGGTTCGTGACCCGCGTCTTCATTCCGCGGGATGCCGCCGCGCTTGCGTTGGGCTCCGACCGGGTGGCTGCGGCGCTGACTTCGGTCGCGCCGGTGGAGATCGTTCGCACCGGCTCGCGCGGGATGTTCTGGCTGGAGCCGTTGGTCGAGGTCGCGACAGCGGCCGGGCGGATCGCCTACGGGCCGGTGCAGCCGTCCGACATTGGCGGGCTGCTGGAGGCGGGCATGTTGGAGGGCAAGGCGCACGCGCTGCGGCTTGGCCGGGCGGAAGACATACCGTTCCTGGCGGCACAGACGCGGCTGACATTCCCCCGCTGCGGGGTGGTCGATCCCCTTTCGATTGAGGATTACCGGCAGCAGGGCGGCCTGGAAGGGCTGACGCGCGCGATCCAGGTGGGACCGAGCGCGATCATCCAGGAGGTGACGCAATCTGGCCTGCGCGGGCGCGGCGGCGCCGGATTTCCGACTGGGATCAAATGGCGCACCGCGGCGGACGCGACCGGCACGCCGAAATACATCGTGTGCAATGCGGATGAGGGGGATTCGGGAACATTCGCCGATCGCATGCTGATGGAAGGCGATCCGTTCTGCCTGATAGAGGGCATGGTGATTGCCGGTCTGGCGGTCGGTGCCGGCAAGGGGTGGGTCTACACGCGGTCGGAATATCCGCACGCGGTGGCGACCTTCGATGAGGCGCTTGCCCGCGCACGACAGGCAGGATTGCTGGGGGCGGATGTGCTGGGGTCGGGGTTTGCCTTCGATATCGAGCAGCGGGTCGGGGCAGGGGCCTATATTTGTGGCGAGGAGACCTCGCTGCTCGACAGTTTGGAAGGGCGGCGCGGGCAGGTTCGGGCCAAGCCGCCGTTACCGGCGCATAAGGGGCTGTTCGGCCGGCCGACGGTGATCAACAACGTGATTACGTTGGCAAGCGTGCCGGTGATCATGGCCAAGGGCGCCGAACATTATCGCGAGATCGGGATGGGCCGATCGCGCGGCACCTCGCCGATCCAGATTGCGGGCAATGTGCGGCATGGCGGTCTGTTCGAGGCGGGGTTCGGGCTGACGCTCGGCGAGATCGTGCAGGACATCGGCGGCGGCACGCTCAGCGGGCGGCCGGTGCGCGCGGTGCAGGTGGGAGGGCCGTTGGGGGCCTATTTTCCGCCGGCGCTGTTCGATACGCCGTTCGATTACGAGGCGTTCGCGGCGCGCGACGGGTTGATCGGGCATGGCGGCGTGGTGGTCTTCGACGACACGGTTGATCTGGCGAAGCAGGCGCGCTTTGCGATGGAATTCTGCGCCGTGGAATCGTGCGGCAAGTGCACGCCGTGCCGGATCGGTTCGGTGCGCGGGGTAGAGGTGATCGACCGGATTCTGGCGGGCGAGTGCGTGGACGCGAATATCGCTCTGCTGCGTGATTTGTGCGAAACGATGAAGTTCGGATCGCTGTGCGCGCTGGGTGGGTTCATCCCGTATCCGGTGATGAGCGCGCTGATGCATTTCGAGGAAGATTTCCACCGCCACTCACCTTTCCCGCTTGCGGGAGAGGTCGGCGCGCGAATGCGCGTCGGGTGAGGGATTGCCGCGATGCTGGTTCGCATTTCCTTAACGGGCCTCTTGCCATCTTTCCTGGATGGCAAGCTCTCGTGCGCGATCGCTTCGCCGGTACGCGACCGATGTTGAACGTGCTCTTTGGAGAACGCTGCGTGACCGGCGATTGCACGGATTCAAAGTCCGGCGCCAGCATCCGATCGGCCCTTTCATCGCCGACTTCGCCTGTGCCGGCGCGCGGCTGGTCGTCGAATTGGATGGAGGCCAGCACTGCGATCGGGCATCCGATGCCCGCCGGACCGCCTGGCTGGAAACGTGTGGCTGGCGGGCCATCCGTTTCTGGAACAACGACGTTCTGGCCCACCCGGATTACATCATCGAGACGATCCTGCGCGAACTGCGTGACCGGCACATTCACCTCTCCCGCTTGCGGGAGAGGTCGCCCGCGCAGCGGGCGGGTGAGGGTGCCGCGCGCACAACCGAGCCTTCGTCACGATAGCCACTGCCGCAATACCCTCACCCGGCGCGCTTCCGCGCGCCGACCTCTCCCGCAAATCGGGAGAGGTGATCCCACAGCGTGCATCTCTCCCGCCTGCGGGAGAGGTGACGTCTTCAGGAGTACCCCATGCCGTTGATCCACGAAACCGACTACGGCACGCCCGCAAGCCCCGCCGCTGCGACTGTCACGCTGACCATCGACGGGCAGGAGGTAACGGTGCCGGAGGGCACCTCGATCATGCACGCGGCGATGGTGGCCGGCATCAAGGTGCCGAAGCTGTGCGCGACCGACTCGCTGAACGCATTCGGGTCCTGTCGGCTGTGTCTTGTAGAGATCGAAGGGCGATCGGGCACACCGGCTTCGTGCACAACACCGGTGGCTGCGGGGATGAACGTGTCCACCACCACGGACCGGGTGCGCCGCATCCGTCGTGGCGTGATGGAGCTGTATCTTACCGACCATCCGCGCGACGGGTTCACGTCTCCGGTTGCCGGCAACAGCGAAATGCAGGAAATGGCGGGGCTGGTCGGCGTGCGGGACGTGCGCTACGGCTTCACCGGCGCCAATCACCTGGACGCGCCCATCGACAGTTCCAATCCGTATTTCCAGTTCGACCCGGCGCGCTGCATCGTCTGCTCACGCTGCGTGCGCGCATGCGAAGAAACCCAGGGCACATTTGCGCTGACCGTCGAAGGCCGCGGCTTCGCGTCGAAGATCGTGGCGGGAATGAACGAACCGTTCCTGACATCCGAATGCGTGTCGTGCGGCGCCTGCGTGCAGGCCTGCCCGACCGGATCGCTGCTGGAAAAGACCGTGGTCGAACTGGGTCAGCCCGAGCATTCGGTCATCACCACCTGCGGCTATTGCGGCGTTGGCTGCAACTTCAAGGCGGAGATGCAGGGCGACACGGTCGTGCGCATGATACCGGCCAAGGATGGCAAGGCCAATCATGGGCACTCCTGCGTGAAGGGCCGCTTCGCCTGGGGTTATGCTTCGCATCCCGACCGCATCCTGAAGCCGATGATGCGCGACAGGATCACCGATCCGTGGCGGGAAACCACCTGGGACGAAGCCATAGCCCGCGTCGCCGCAGAATTTCGCCGCATCCAGGCGGCGCATGGCATTGGCGCGGTCGGCGCCATCACGTCCTCGCGCTGCACCGATGAAGAAACCTACCTGATGCAGAAGCTGGTGCGCGCCGGTTTCGGCAACAACAACATCGATACCTGCGCGCGAGTCTGCCACTCACCGACCGGCTATGGGCTGGGCAAGACGTTCGGCACCTCGGCCGGCACCAACGATTTCGATTCGGTCGAGCAGGCCGACGTGATTATGGTGATAGGCGCCAACCCGACCGACGGTCATCCGGTGTTCGCCTCTCGCATGAAGAAGCGCCTGCGCGAGGGGGCGAAGCTGATCGTGGTCGATCCGCGGCGGATCGACCTGGTGCGCACCCCGCACGTGCAGGCGAACTATCATCTGCCGATCAAGCCCGGCACCAATGTGGCCGTGCTGGACGCGATGGCGCATGTCGTCGTGACTGAAGGTCTGGTGGATGAAGCCTATGTGAACGAGCGTTGCGATATGGACGCCTTCCAGGATTGGGCCGCGTTCGTGGCCGAGTCGCGCAACAGTCCCGAAGCGGTCGAACAATTAAGCGGTGTGCCGGCGGCAGAGCTACGTGCCGCAGCGCGGCTCTACGCCCGCGCCCGCAACGGCGCGATCTATTACGGGCTGGGCGTGACCGAACACAGCCAGGGCAGCACGGCGGTCATGGCATTGGCGCAACTCGCCATGGCGACGGGCAATGTCGGTCGGCCGGGGACCGGGGTGAACCCGCTTCGCGGACAGAACAACGTGCAGGGTTCCTGCGATATGGGCAGCTTCCCGCATGAATTTCCAGACTACCGTCATGTCGCCCGCCCCGAAGTCCGGGCGATCTACGAACGCGAATGGGGCGTCACGCTGGACGCCGAACCGGGATTGCGCATCCCCAATATGCTGGATGCGGCACAGGACGGTTCATTCCGGGCGCTGTATATCCAGGGCGAGGACATCGCACAGTCCGACCCGGACACCAGACACGTCACCGCCGGCCTGGCGGCGATGGAGTGCGTCGTCATCCAGGACCTGTTCTTGAACGAAACGGCGAACTACGCGCATATCTTCCTGCCCGGCTCCACATTCCTGGAGAAGAACGGCACCTTCATCAACGCCGAGCGCCGCATCAACATGGTGCGCAAGGTGATGGCGCCGCGCAACGGTTACGAGGACTGGGAGATCACCCAGTTGATTGCCAATGCGATGGAGCTTGGCTGGAATTACCGCCATCCATCCGAGGTGATGGACGAAATTGCCCGAACCACGCCCAGCTTTGCCGGCGTGTCGTTCGAGAAG
>DATIMO010000471.1:0-1930 GCA_035475215.1 Acetobacteraceae bacterium
GAACCCACGGTTGGAGCCAAGATATGGCCCGACCTCGCCGATGAAACACAGAGGGCAGCGTCCTGTTGTCATGTGCAGCGCACTCGGCCGATGCACCACGTTGCACCACGCGGTCTCGAACCGGCCGTTGCCATCGAACACCTGTACGCGGTGGTTTTCGCGATCAGCGACATAGACCCAGCCGTCGGCGTCACAGTGGATGTTGTGCGGCAGGTTGAATTCGCCTTCGCCGATGCCGCACTTGCCCCATGACATCAGGTATTTGCCATCGGGCGAGTACTTGTGCACCTGCGCGTTGCCATAACCGTCGGTTACGTAGATCTCCCCCTTCGGCGACAAAGCTGTGTGGGTGCAGCGGCAAAACGGTTGTCCGCTCATGAACGGCGCCGGCTTGCCGGGCGTGCCCAAGGTCATCAGCACCTTGCCGTCGAGCGTGCATCGCCGCACGCAATGCGCGCCGTCGTCGGTGAGCCAGATTGTCTGTTCCGGATCGATGTGCACGCCATGCGCACGGGGAAACATGCCTTCGCCCCAGGAGCGCAGAAAATTGCCTTCGCGATCGAACACGATCATCGGGTGCTCGCCGCGATTGAACACATAGACGTTGTCGTTGCGATCGACACCGACCGAGCCGATTTCCTTGAAGCTCCAGCCATCCGGCAGCTTGGCCCAGTTCTCGACCGGTTCGTAGGTGTATTCGCCGGTACCCATGCTGGTCATCGCCGGTTTCCCCCTTTTGGCAATTGTCCATGGCAGGTTAGTCGTCGATCGCCTGGTACGCCAAGGTCCAGAAATCGGTGAAGAAATTCTCCGGGGCGGGACGGCTCATCACCCGCTGGGTCAGCAGGATGGCCACCATGTCCTCCTGCGGGTCGGAATAGCAACCGGTGCTGAATCCGCCGATCCAGCCGTAACTGCCGATGGACGGACCGAGGTTGCTCCGCCGCGTGACGACCGAACCGCCAAAGCCCCAGCCGTTGGTGTCCCAGAAACCGGGGAAGAAGGGGGAGGCCGCTTTCTGTTGCTGCGAAAGCTGATCGGTCATCATGAGCGCCACGGTCGGACGCGCCAGCACGCGATCCGCGCCGTGCCGCCCGCGGCGGAGCAGCATGCGGGCGAAAGCGAGGCAGTCGTCGGCGGTCGAGACCAGGCCGCCCCCTGCGGACTGGAAGGCGGGCGGGTGCGACCACTGGCCGCCACGTGCTTCGTCATACACCGCCAGGCGACCGGTTCCTGTGTCGACCTGATAGGCGGTCGCCAGCCGGTCGAGCTTCGGCTCGGGGACGCTGAATCCGGTATCGTTCATGCCGAACAGCGCGAACAGCCGCTGCTGCAGGAAATCCGCCAGCTTCATGCCGGCGGCACGCGCGATGAGCACGCCCAGCACGTCGGACCCGGTGTGGTACATCCATTGGTCGCCGGGTTGGTGGATCAGCGGCAGGGTGGCGAAACGGCGGAGGAATTCGTCAGGCGTGAACGGCGGCGGGTTGGGGCCGGGGGCGAGCCCGGCTTCGGTGATTGCCTGCTGGATCGGATAGCGGCCGGGCGGCGCCATCACTGCGCCGAGCCCCAGGCGGAAGGTCAGCAGGTCGCGGAGCGTGATGGCGCGGTTGGCTGGGACGGTGTCGTCAAGTGGGCCGTCGATGGCGCGCAGGACCCGTCGGTCCGACAGTTCCGGCAGCAACCGATCGACCGGCTCGTCCAGCCGCAGCTTCGCTTCCTCCACCAGGATCATCGCCGCCGCGGCGGTCATCGGCTTGGTCATCGAGGCGATGCGGAAGATGGTGTCGCGCTGCATCGGCGTGCCGTCTGCGAGATCCTGCATGCCAACGGCCGCCACATGCACTTCGTCGTGGCGGCTGAGGAGCGTGACGGCGCCGGCCAGCTCACCGCGATCGACATAGCCGCGCATGGCAGTGGACAGACGTTC
>DATIMO010000472.1:0-12468 GCA_035475215.1 Acetobacteraceae bacterium
TGGAAGACTTTCTTCGCCAGGTCGAGGCCGATGGTGGTAATCTCCGTCATGGATGGCTCCTGTTCGTTGGTGTTGCGACAACCCAACTTGGCACACAGATGCCGCAAGGGGGCCATCCACCCCATCATGGCCGGCGAAGGCAGGCCATCCGCGTCTTTTCGTCACGACATCAACGCGCTGGTCCCCGCGGCAAGCCCATGCATAACGGCCGTTCCGTTACATCTGCACCACTTCACTCAACTCGAACACCACCCCGGTCGGGTTCTCTCCCACACGCAGCGTCTTGTCATCCGGGAAATGATACGGCGGCACCGGCAGATTGTACGGCGCCGGAACATTCGTATAAACCCGCCCGGCGAGGTCGTATTTCGACCCATGGCACGGGCAGAAATACCCGCCCTTCCAGTTCGGCACCGGATCGGTAGGGTTGGGCTGCGGCAAATACAGCGGCAAACAGCCGAGATGCGTGCAGATGCCCACCAGCACGAGATATTCCGGCTTCAACGAACGGTGCCAGTTCTTCGCATACGGCGGCTGCTGATTGACCGTCGAATTCGGGTCCGACAGCAGCGCGATATCGCTGGGGTCCTGCAGCGATTTCAGCGCCTCCGGCGTGCGGTTGACGACCAGGATCGGGTTGCCGCGCCAACGCACGGTGATCTCCTGCCCCGCCTCGATCTTGCTGATGTCGATGTCCATCGCCGCGCCCGCCGCGATCACATCGCCTGCGGGATTCATCGAATCGACCAGGGCCCAGGCGACCGCGATCGACCCCAGCCCGGTAAACGCCCCGGTAACCAGGCCCAGGAAGTCCCGTCGCGTTTCTCCCGGCGGCGTGCCATGCGGGCCGGGCAATCCGGCAGTCGTCGTCGAAGCCATACGGTGGAGTCTCCCATCGCGGACATGGTCAGGCCGAAATCCGGCTTGCGGCGGGAAAATCCGCCATGTTCTCCTGCGAATCAACCCCATCGGACGGAGGGCAGCGATGATCACCCCGGCTTACGTGCGGACCATGGCGGCCTACAACGCAGAGATGAACCGACGGCTCTACGCCGCCGCGGCCCGGATCCCGGATGCCGACCGGAAGGCGGACCGCGGCGCATTCTGGAAATCGCTGCATGGCACTCTGGTGCATCTGCTGTGGGGCGACCGGATGTGGATGTCCCGCTTCGACGGATGGCCGAAACCGGACGTGCCGATTCGCGACAGTGCCGGGATGATCGACGATTTCGATACTTTGTCGGCCGAGCGGGTCAAGGCGGATGCGGCGATCGAGGACTGGGCCGGGCGTGTGACCGACACCTGGCTGGCTGACGATCTGATCTGGTTCAGCGGCGCCGCGCAGCGGGAGATGCGGCGGCCTCGGGTGTTTCTGGTGACGCATTTCTTCAACCACCAGACGCATCACCGCGGCCAGGCGCATGCGCTGATCACGGCCTGCGGGCAGGCCACGGGAGACACGGATCTGATGATCATGGTTAACGGGCCGCAGTAGTACGTCGGGCGCGTAGGAGTATCTCTACAAAACGCCGCGGAATTGCCTCGGTCCAAAAACGCGCAGCACGACACGTCGCCGGCGGTTGCGTCACGACCGCGTCCGCTCGTGCCCGGCAATCCTCTCAGCTTCCCACGCAAGGCGCGGTTGGTGTGTCGCGCTCATCACCGGAAGATAGTGCGGCGGCGAGGGTTTGGCGAGCATCTCGCGGTGACAGCAGACGACAGGGGCGACCACGGCTAGCAAGCGGTTAGCATCTTTCCGTTAGAGTGCCACAATGAGAGCGTGGTGGACGGGAACCGCGGCGGAACTGATAGCGAGCGCGCCGGAGATGATCGTGCAGCGCCTGGCGCTGCGCCTGGTCGAAACACATCCTCTCAACCGCGACACACAGGTCCGCGCCTGGCGCGAACAGATAGCCATGCTCCGGACCGCTCTCGACGGACTGCCGGGGACAAGCAGAGTACTTCTGGAATACCCGCTGCTTCGACTGGGTCGCCGGATCGATGCAGTCATTCTGACCGGCCATGCGATCCTGGTGCTGGAATTCAAGGTCGGGGCCACCAGTATTGGCCCCGCCGACCGCATGCAGGCAGACGACTACGCGCTCGACCTGTTCGACTTCCATGCAATGAGCCGGTCGCATCCGATCGTGCCGATCGTCGTCGCCTCGGCCGCGCGAAGACCCATCGCCGAATGGCCGTTGCTCTTGCATGCCGTCATGCCCGTCCTGGAGGCCAATTCGGCCACGCTGCCGCAACTGCTGCAGCACATCACAGACCACGTCCCACGCGACAAGCGACTTGACATCGACGCTTGGGAAGCGGCGGCCTACCGCCCGGTGCCGACGATCATCGAAGCGGCCCGCATGCTCTTTGGCCGTCACGGAGTGACAGAAATCGCCGCGGCACGTGCCGACGTCGGCAACCTCACCCGCACTACCACGGCAATCATGCGGGCAATCGAGGATGCTCGCCGCTCCCTCCACCACATCGTGCTGTTCGTGACCGGCATTCCCGGTGCGGGCAAGACGTTGTGCGGACTGAACGCGGTCTTCGGCCTGCATCAGGGCGGCGTCGCGTTCCTGACCGGCAATCTGCCGCTGGTGCACGTGATGCGCGAAGCGCTGGCACGCGACGCAAAAACGCAGGGCCGCAGTCGCCGTCAGGCAGAGCAGGAAACCGAAAGCGCCATACAGCCGCTGATCGGTTTCCTGCGTGACAATCTGGAACGCAGCACGCCGTCCCATGAGCATGTGATCGTTTTCGATGAGGCGCAACGTGCCTGGGATGCCGATTTCGGTCGCCGCAAGTTCGGCCATGCCGAAAGCGAGGCAGGGCTGTTCCTCGACATCATGCGGCGGCATCAGGATTGGGCGGTGATCGTCGCTTTGGTCGGCGGCGGACAGGAGATCAACACCGGCGAAGCCGGACTGGCGGAATGGGGACGCGCCCTGCTCGCCCGCCCCGATTGGCATGTTCAGGCGGCGCCTGGCGTGCTCGGTGCCAGCGATCCGCGCCAGTGTCTGTTTGCCACCGCTTCTCCCGCACTATCGTTGGATCCGGAGCTTCATCTACATGTGTCCGTCCGCTCCATTCGGTCAGCCGCCGCCGCCTCATGGGTCGAAGCGCTGCTGACCGGCGATTCCGAGCAGGCGCACGCGATTGCTACCGAAGCCAGTGGTATGCCATTCACATTGACACGTTCGCTGCCGGAGATGCGAGCCGCATTGCGCCGGCGGGCGCGTGGTTCACGGCGCGCCGGCCTCGTGTGCAGTGCCGGCGCGCGCCGGCTCATTCCCGAAGGGCTGTGGCCGGACTTTCCACATCTCGATCGCGATGCAGTAGCGAACTGGTTCCTCAATCATTGGCCGCCGGACGTGCGTGCCTCCGACGCGCTCGAGTTGCCGGTCACCCAATTCGCCTGCCAGGGGCTGGAACTCGATTTCGTCGGCCTCGCCTGGGGCAACGATCTGATCCGGCGCCACGACGCGTGGGTGCCACAGGTGTTCAGAGGCACTGCCTGGCAAGAGCCTCGCGTCGAGACGCGCATCGCCTACGCGATCAACACGTATCGCGTGCTGCTGACCCGCGCCCGTTACGAGACGGTGATCTGGGTGCCATGCGGTGACGCGGCCGACGGCACTCGCAATCCGGCGGAGTTCGACGCAATTGCCGAATTCCTGCTCGATTGTGGGGCCGTACCACTCGAAAATGCCCCTGCCGAACCAATCGTCAAACCCGCAGAGGCCTTGCTGTTGTGATCCGAATTCTCGCCCTCCTTCTCCTGCTCGCCCTCCCCGCCCTCGCCCACGCGGCCGAACTCAAACTCGCCACCTGGAACCTCGAATGGCTCACCGCGCGCCCCGCCGGCGATCCGGCGCTGCCGCCCGAACTCACGCCCCGAACCGCCGACGATATCGCCCTGCTGGCACACTATGCCGCCGACCTGGACGCCGACGTAATCGCCATCCAGGAAGTCGACGGCCCGAAAATCGCGGCCCGCATCTTCCCGCCCGACCATTACGCCATCCATATGACCAGGGATCACGTCGTGCAGCGCGTCGGGCTGGCGATCCGGCGAGGCCTCGACTTCACCGCCAACCCCGACTTGACCACCATCGACCCGCCGCCGCTGCATCTGCGCAGCGGCGCCGACATCACGCTGCACCTGACCACCGGGCCGCTCCGCATCCTGGCCGTTCATCTGAAGACCGGCTGTCGGGAATCGCCACTCACGCGCACCGTTCGTCACGCCTGCCGCGAACTCGCCGCCCAGGTGCCGCCCCTCGCCGGCTGGATTCGCGCCCGGCAGGACGAAGGTGTGGCCTTCGTCGTCATGGGTGACTTCAACCGCTGGATGGACCCGATAGGCGGACACGCCGACCAACTCTGGTCATCGTTGCGCGCCGCCGCCCCGCTGACCCGCGCCACCGCGGGGGTCGGCAGCCCGTGCTGGGGCGGCGAGCGTTTCATCGATCACATCATCGCCGGCGGTGCGGCCACCACCTGGATCGAGCCCGGCACACTGCGCGTTCTGGTATTCCGCGAAACCACCGAGGAATGGCAACGCCGCCTGTCGGATCACTGCCCGGTCTCCGTGCGCTTCCAACTGCCGACCGGGTGAACCGACGCCAGAAGCGCATGACTGGTGGAAAGCAAGCAAGGAGATTTCACCACGAAGACACGAGGCACGGAGAAGCAAGCCAAGCCCGACAGGAAGGTTATGCGCTTCGCGAAGGCGGACACCACGAAAGACTTCCCGGGTTCTCCGCGCCTCCGCGACTCCGTGGTTATTCTCGCTTGCTTGCTCCAAGGCGTGTCCGCACGTAAAGGTCGGCGAGCGCCACCCGGAAGCCTATGCTGTCCAGCACCAGCTCACCGGTAACCATTTCTGGACGCTCCGGCCAGTCGCCGTCCGGCAAGCGCCGCAGCAACTCCGCCGCGACCCGGTCGCTTCGAAGCACCACAATCTCCTTCACGCTCGGGATGCTGGTGTATGCCCAGACATTGGTCCAGGTGTTCGCTTGGTTGCTGGGAGACAGTACCTCGATCAGCAGCACCGGCTCCGGCAGAGCGGCCTGTTCGGTCTGATACGACGCGCAAGTCACTCCGAGATCGGGCACGCGCATGTTGTGATCCGGCAGCATGCGCGGGATCACGCCGGGATCGGTGACAACGTCGCATGGGCTGCCGGAAGCCCTGAGATGATTGCCAATAAGCCTGCCAAGCTCGCTTTGCAGCATGCCGTGCGTGCGGCTTGCCGGCGCCGTCGCACGCGGCTCACCATCCACGAGTTCATATTTCAGGGCGTCGCCGGAGTCCCAGTTGAGGAATTCCTCGACCGTCATCCGGACCGGGACTTTCGCCAACGCGGCCATTGGCGTCTTGTAGCATGGCCGTCCATACATGACAGCCATGGTCCACAGCTCTTTGACCGATCTTTGTGAGTGGCCATAGTGCCCGCCGTCGCGCAATGAAGGCTGGTCGATGAAAACTGGACGTTTCCGCTGGTGGATGGTGTGGCTGCTGATCGGGCCGATCACCTTCGTGATGTCGCTCGACCGCACGGCGATCGTGGTCGCCGCGCCGGTGATCCAGAAGGAATACGGCTTCACCCTGGTCGAGATGTCGCTGATCCTCACCAGTTTCTCCTGGACCTATGCATTCCTGCAGGTGCCAGCCGGATGGCTGGCCGAACGGATCGGGCCGCGGCGCGCGCTCTACTGGGCCAACCTGCTGTGGTCCTTGCTGACCGCCGCCACCCCGGCCGGGTTCAACCTGACCTCGTTCGTGATCATCCGCGCCGCGCTCGGCGTCGGTCAGGCAGCGGACTGGCCGTCCTCGGTGTTGGCGCTGCGCCGCTGGTTCCCCAAGCGGGAGCGCGCCAAGGGCAATTCCGTGCTGCTCGGCGGGCTGTATCTCGGCCCGATCATCGCTGCCCCGATCACCACGGCGGTGATGCTCAATTTCGGCTGGCGCTTCGTCTTTTATGGATTTGGAGTGCTCGGCATCTTGCTGGGCTTCGCCTGGTGGTTCGCCTTCCGCGACAATCCCTCGGAACACCCCAGGGTCTCGCGTGAGGAAGCGGCCTTCATCGCCGCCGAGCGAGAGGTCGAAGCCCCGGCAACACCCAAAGGCGCACTCCCGATGCTGTTCCGCTCCGGCCAGTTCTGGGCCGTGGGGCTGCAGTATTTCTTCCTGATCCTGATCCAGAGCTTCTACACCTCGTGGCTGCCGACCTATCTGGTGCAGGCACGCAACTTTTCTTTGAAGTCGATGGGCATCTACGCGTCGCTGCCCTGGGTGGCGCTGTTCTGCATGGTGTTCCTTGCCGGCGGGCTGGCGGACCGGGTGCTGCGGGCCACCGGATCAGTGTGGCGCGCGCGCGTGCCGGCAGCGATCAGCGGCTTCGTGATCAGCGCGGCAGGCCTGATACTCGCCGCGGAAACCGCCAACATCCCGCTGATGGTGGTGTTCCTGTGCGTGTCGCTGGGGGCGATCGGACTGACCCAGGTTTCCATCTGGTCGGCCTGCCAGGACCTGGGCGGAGCCGCCACCGGCGTGGTGACCGGGTGGACGAATTTCCTTGGCAACGCCTCGGGGTTCGTCGGGCCCGTGGTGATTGCGGAATTGGTGAAATGGACCGGCGGCTGGTCCGGCGCGCTGCTCGGCATCGCGCTCGCAGGAATGTGCGGCGCGGTGCTGTGGCTGTTCGTCCACCCGGAGCGGCGGCTGGACCTGCCGGTAGGACTCACCGCAGCGGCGCGCACGGCCTGAAAGGAAACAACAGTATGGCGAAATACGAAATCGGTCCCATGCCGGCCCAGATCAGCGCCGAGGTGATCGCGCTGTTGGAAAAGACTGAGACCGCCACGGTCGGACATTGGCGGCACTGGGGATTCTGCGACCGCGCCATTCACGCGCTGCTGCCCGGGCGCCGCGTCGCCGGTACCGCCGTGACGCTGGCCATCCCAGGACCCGATTCGACACTGCTGCACCATGCTCTGGGACTGCTGCGGCCCGGCGACGTCCTGGTGGTGGACCGCCTGGGCGACGACCGGCACGCCTGCTGGGGCGGTGGTGTCACCGTGGCCGCCAAGGCCGCCGGCGCGAAAGCCGGCGTGGTCGATGGCCCCTGCACCGACCTTGAAGAAATCACCGCCTCGGACTTCCCCATCTGGTGCCGCGGGCTCGCGCCCATCACCACGCGGCTCTACGACCTCGGCGGCCGGCTGAACCATCCCGTGTCGATCGGCGGCGCCGTGGTGATGCCAGGCGATGCGGTGCTTTGCGATGAAAGCGGTGTGCTGATCCTGGGACCGCTCGAAGCGGAAAATGAGGCCCGCCAGGCCATCGCGCGACAGGACAGCGGCATCGCGCTGCAAGCCAAAGTGGCCGCCGGCGCGAAACTCGGCCAACTATCCGGTGCAACCGCGAAAGTGCTCGCACCGTAGGGCGGAAAAGCGAAGCGCATTCCGCCGCCAACCCTACCCCACCACTTCCGGCGTGTACGACTCCGCCGCGTGCCGCAGCATCTCGTCCAAAGTCGCCAACGTGTACGGCTTGCGCAGGAACGGCAGTTTCGCCGCCGTCAGCCGCGCGGTCATGCCGCCGCCGAACCCGCTGGTCAGCACGATCGGCAGCTTCAGCCCACGACGCGACACCTCCCGCGCCAGATCAAGCCCGCTGCCGCCGCCAGCCAGCAGCACGTCGGTGAAAATCAGGTCCACCGCTTCACCGCCCGACAACACGGCAATGGCCGCCGGCAAAGTGGAAACCCGCAACCCCCGATGACCTAGCTGGTCAAGCATATCCAGTACCATCGCCGCGACCTCATCATCATCCTCGACCACCAGCACCGAAAAGTGCTCGGGCCGCGGTTCCGCACGCGGTCTGGCAGGCAGCACCGGCACCCCTGTAGGCATGCCCGAGTCACGCTGCAGCAAAATGGAAACC
Organism: Acetobacteraceae bacterium; assembly: GCA_035475215.1. Classification (GTDB taxonomy): domain Bacteria; phylum Pseudomonadota; class Alphaproteobacteria; order Acetobacterales; family Acetobacteraceae; genus DATDIC01. The sequence continues at coordinate 7,954 of DATIMO010000472.1, forward strand.
GTGGTGCCCATCCCTTCCGTACTATCCACGCGCGCCGTGCCGCCGGACTGATGCGCAAAGCCGTGCACCTGGGCCAATCCCAGCCCGGTCCCTTTGCCCGCCGGCTTGGTCGTGAAGAACGGCTCGAACACCCGGGCCAGCACCTCGCTCGACATGCCCTTCCCGGTATCGCTCACGAACAGTTCCACATAATCGCCCGCCGCAAGCCCAAGCCGTGCAGGCACGCCGCCGGACGCCGGTGCATTGCGCGCACCCAGGACCACGCGGCCGCCATTGGGCATGGCGTCTCGCGCATTCACCGCGAGATTGAGCAATGCGAGTTCCAGCGCGGCTGGATCGGCGTGCGCCGGCCAAAGCCCGGGCGTGGTCGCCGTCTCGACCGAAATATCATCGCGCATCCCGTGACACAGCAGCTCGCGCAGCCCCTCCAAATGGCGCGCGATCTCCAGCGGCCGCGGATTGAGCGGTTGCTGACGAGCGAATGCCAGCAACCGGCGCGTCAGATCGGCGCCGCGCCACGCCGCCTCCTCGATGCGCCGGCTCAGTCGTTGCCGGTGTGCCTCATCCCTGGTCCGCGACAGCAACTGCAGGCCACTGGTGACGACTGTCAGCAGATTGTTGAAGTCGTGCGCAATCCCGCCGGTCAGTTGGCCGACCGCTTCAAGCTGCTGCGCCCGGAAAAGCTTCGCCTGGGCGGTAGTCCGGGCACTCGTCTCCTCTTCCACGCGCCGGCTCAGTTCCGCGTTCATCCGGGCCAAATCCGCGTTCGCCTGCTCGAGTTCCGACGTACGCTCCGCCACCCGCCGATCGAGATCGCGATTGTTCAGCGTCAGTTCGCTGTTGGCAGCTTGCAGCTCTTCCGACAGCACCCAAAGCTCTTTGAGCGCACCCCTTAATTCCTCATCCCGTCCACCGGGTTTTGTATCCGGTTGGGCCGAAGCGCCGCGTTCCACCAGTGTCTGCAACAGGCCGGACCGTGCCCGCTCATGGGCCAGCGCCTCGGCCAGCCGGTCGCGTTCACGCACGACCTCGCGCAACTCATCCTGAGCGACGTCTGCCAGGACAACGGCCCGCTCCTGCTCCGCCTTGAGGCGGTTGAGCTCGTTACGCAACTCCGTCTCCAGACCAACCTCCGGCGGCATGATGTGTCCGCTCCCTGCGGAAAACCTGGGCAACCTGCGGCGTGGCAGCAAGTTTCTTTCCGAAGAGGCCGAGCGCCCACACGCCCTCGTGAATACCCGCGAGAGCGTGCTCGCTTGCCGCGCAACCGTCGGAAAGCGGGAATCACGCTCTCAGTGAAGCAAGCTTGGCCGACGCGCCGTCCTATCGCTGCGTCCGGGCGCAGAAGAACGTGCTGCGCCCAGACTGCACGATGCGCCCAATACCGGAACACCCAGCCTCGATCGGCGGAACGCAGCGTTCGCAGCGCTCGCCCTCCCGCCCGTAAACCTTCCACGCGTGCTGGAAATAGCCCAACTCCCCGTCGGGCCGAACGTAGTCCCGCAAGCTCGACCCGCCGGCCGCGATCGCCTCCGTCAGCGTTGCCCGAATTGCCGGCACCAGCCGCCCCGCACGCGCGCCCGGTATCGTTTGCGCCAGGCGTCGAGGGCTGATCGCGGCCCGGAACAGCGCCTCGCACACGTAGATATTTCCCAGCCCGGCGACCACCCGCTGATCCAGCAGCGCCGCCTTGATCGGTGTTCGCTTGCCGACAAGCGCCGCGGACAGCACGGCCGGAGTGAACTCCCCGGACAACGGCTCGGGGCCCAGTTCGGCCAGCAGCCGATGCCGATCCTCATCGACCGTCTTCACCAGATCGACCGAGCCGAACCTGCGCGGATCGACGAAGCCGATGCGCCACCCGTCGTCGGTTTCAATCTCCAGATGCTCATGCGGCACCAGCTGGTTCGGTCGGAGCGGCCCGATCAGTATCCGCCCGGACATGCCCAGATGCAGCAGCACGGACCACCCGCCGGCGAGCCGCATCAGGATGTACTTGCCGCGACGGCGGAAGCCGATCACCTGTGCCCCATTCAGCCGCTGCTCCAGCCCCGGCGGAAACGCCCAGCGCATGTCCGGGCGATTGACCGCGGCGCGGACGATCGTCCGTTCCTGCAGCCGTGTCCGCAGACCGCACATCACGGTTTCCACTTCGGGAAGTTCCGGCATTCCGTGCCCTTCATGCGTGCCGCGCGGCGCCCTCTCCCGCCCGCGCAAACCGAGGTCTATACGTCACGCAGCATGAGCGGCAAACCGGCGGACCCTCACACCACCGATTTCGGCTATCGTCGCGTTCCGGCGGCGGCGAAGCCTGGCTTGGTGCGCGCCGTGTTCGACAGTGTCGCACCACGCTATGACCTGATGAACGATCTGATGTCGCTGGGCATTCATCGCGCATGGAAGCGGATCTTGCTGACCGCACTGGACCCGCGACCGAATCGTCGGCTGCTCGACCTTGCCGCCGGAACGGGCGACATCGGTCTGGCGTGGCGCGCGGCCAACGGGGGCCCCGCGCTGCTGACCGACATCAACGCATCGATGCTGGCCATCGCGCGGGATCGCGCGATCGAGCGCGGGCTGATCGCCGGACTGGATGTGGTAGTCGGTGATGCGGAACGTCTGCCGATTTCCGATGGCAGATTCGATCGGGTTTCCATCGCCTTCGGTTTGCGCAACTGCACCGATAAGTCCACCGTCCTGACGCAGGCACGTCGCGTTCTGCGCCCCGGCGGCCGGTTCTTCTGCCTGGAATTCAGCCGGATGCACGTTGCGGCGTTCGAGCCGGTCTACGATGCGTGGTCGTTTCATGTGCTGCCCAGGCTCGGCGGGCTGATCGCAGGGGATAGCGGAAGTTATCGGTATCTGGTCGAGAGCATCCGCACCTTCCCCGACCAGCAGCATCTGGCCGCGATGATGGAAGCGGCGGGGTTCGCCCGCGTGTCGGTCCGCAACCTGTCCGGCGGCATTGCGGCAATCCATTCCGGATGGCGGCTGTGAACCGACTTGCCGGCAAGCGGGTGCTGCTGATCGTTGCCGGCGGTATCGCCGCGTACAAGGCCCTTGAGCTGGTCCGGCTGCTGCGCGCGCAGGACTGCAGCGTGACATGCGTGCTGACGAAGGCCGGGCGCGAGTTCGTCACACCTCTGTCCCTGCAGGCGCTGAGCGAGGCGAAAGTCTATACCGACCTGTTTTCGCTGACGGATGAAAGCGAGATGGGCCACATCCAGCTTTCGCGCAGTGCGGATCTGCTGGTTGTGGCGCCGGCCTCTGCCGACATTCTGGCGAAAATGGCCGCCGGAATTGCCGGCGATCTGGCATCCACACTGCTGCTCGCCACCGACAAGCAGGTCCTGGTTGCGCCTGCAATGAACGTCCGCATGTGGCTGCATCCGGCAACGCAGGCCAACATGGCGCTGCTCGCGCAACGCGGCGTGCATGTGGTGGGCCCAGATGACGGCGCCATGGCTTGTCATGAATACGGCCCCGGACGGCTCGCCGAACCACCGGCCATCGTGTCGGCGATCGAGTCGCTGCTGATGCCCGAGCGGCCATTGACCGGACGTCATGCGCTGGTCACCAGCGGTCCGACCCACGAACCGATCGACCCGGTTCGTTACCTTGCCAACCGCAGCAGCGGTCGCCAGGGGCACGCGATCGCGGCGGCGCTGGCTGCACTGGGAGCAAAGGTGACGCTGGTCGCCGGTCCAGTTGCGGTGCCCGATCCGCCAGGCGTGATCGTGCGCCACGTCGAGACCGCGCAGGAAATGCTGGATGCGTCCCTTGCCGCCCTCCCCGCCGACATTGCGGTATGCGCGGCGGCAGTGGCGGACTGGCGAGTGGCCCACGCGGCAGGCGGCAAGATCAAGAAGGTGCCAGGCGCCGCCCCGCCGGCCCTGGAATTGGTGCCCAACCCCGATATCCTGGCCACGCTGTCGCAGCCCGGCCCACGTCGACCGAAACTGGTCATCGGCTTCGCCGCCGAAACCGACGCGCTGATGCAGAATGCCGCCGCCAAGCGCACCCGCAAGGGCTGTGACTGGATCGTTGCGAACGATGTCTCCCCCACAACCGGCATCATGGGCGGCGAAGAAAATACCGTGCACCTGATCACCGCGGATCGGGTCGAGGACTGGCCGCGCCTGCCGAAGACCGACGTGGCGAAACGTCTGGCCGAAAGGATTGCCGAGGTGTTCGCATGACCATCGCCATCACCGTTCAGCGCCTGCCGCATGGCGATGGCTTGCCGTTGCCGTCATACGCCACCGCGGGCGCCGCCGGCATGGACCTGCTGGCCGCGGTCGAGTCACCTGTAACGATCGCGCCCGGCGGACGTGCGCTGATACCGACCGGACTGGCGGTGGCGCTGCCGGCAGGATACGAACTTCAGATCCGGCCCCGCTCCGGTCTGGCGTTGCGGAACGGCGTGCTGCTGCCGAACAGCCCCGGCACAATCGACGAAGACTATCGCGGCGAAATCCAGGTGATCCTGCTGAATGCCGGCGATGCGCCCTTCAC
>DATIMO010000473.1:0-1956 GCA_035475215.1 Acetobacteraceae bacterium
GGGCAACGTGGCCGCCGAGACGTTCCGCCGCAGCTTGGTCAGGTGGCAGGACAGGCTGTTCGTCTTTCTCGTCGAGCCGGCGGCTTCCCCGACCAACAACGGTTCGGAGCAGGCGCTGCGCTGGAGTGCGGTCTTCCGCAAAGTCACCAACGGCTTCCGCTCGGTCTGGGGCGCCAAGCTCCATGCCGACGTGCGCTCAGTTATCGAAACGGCGCGACGGCGCGGGATCGGGGCGCTCGAGACGATCCTGCTGACCCTGCGCGGTCAGCCACTTCCCGTCCCGGCGTAGTGCGTTCCGCCCGTCCGGGCCACCCACCCCTGCGATTGCGCACCACTCTACAACGGCGCTCCGCATGCGCGTGCCATCACCAACCGTGAGCAATCACTGGCGTTCAGGGTTTGCAGGATATCCCAGCCCTGCTTCCGCGCCGTCGACAGCAGCGAGCGGATCACGGCAAAATCCATCGCCCCGTCCATGGAGCGGAAGCCACCGGAGATCTTCTGGCGCAATTTCATCATCCGCCCGTCCCGTTCCGCCAGGTTGTTGCTGAACGGCACACGCGGGTCGGTGAGAAAGCGCAGCACGTCGGTCTTCCGGATGCTGAGCCGCAAGAGCAGGTTGTGGCCAACCCGGCGTGGCGGCCGGCCGCGACGTTTGCCTGTGCCGCCGGCGCGGGCCAGGGCCGGTTGCGCGTCATGGAAGGCCAGGCCATCCGCCAGGATCGTGTCATACCATCGGTCGAACACCGCGATCAGGCCCGGCTTCAACGGCACGCCCCGCTCACGCGCGAGGTTGCTCGCGTGGCAGGCGCGGCGCAGCAGGCGCTGCATCCGGCGCGCCCAGTCCTCTTGTTCGATCTCGACCAGCGCCTTGAGTTCGCGCAGATGATGCGCGTTGCACAGCGCGTGCCGCACGCCGGTCATCGTGTAGTACGGCTTCCAGTGGTCATGCACGACGATGCCGATGACGTTGGCCAGCAGGCTGCCGCGTTTCGGCGAGACGCGGTAGAAGGTGAGCCGGATCGTCGAGGCGATGTGCAGCCACTGCGTCTTGCCGCCAATCCGGAAGCCGGTTTCGTCCATGTGCTTGAGCGCTGCCGCCGCGACCAGGTCGCGCACCGCATCAGTGAAACCCGCGTAGCGCCTGGCATAGGCCCGGCTGATCCGTGCAATGCTCGCCGCCACCAGAGTGACCCCGAACAGATCGGCCATCAGCCTGGCCAGACGCTTCTCGGGCAGCAGTTGGTAGTGCAGCAGATACAGCACAAAGGCAGCGATCCGCTGGCCGTATTGCACCGGCGCCGTGACCCCGTCGGGGAAAGCCGCGCGCGTCTGTGTGCCGCAGGCGGTGCAGCGGCAGCCATGCGCGCGGTGTTCGGTGACGATCAGCGGTTTCGGTTCCGGCAGATCGAATACCTGCCGGGCGACGTGATCAATCGCCGTCGCCGCGGTCAACGGCTCGCCGCAGGCCGCCGGATAATGGTCGATCGTGGCATCGGGAGTTTCCGTCCGGCACAACGTCTTTCCCGGATGACCGATTTGACCGCCGCTCTTCCTGCCGGTTGGTTCACGCAGGCTGCTGACCCGCGGCGATTTTTTCAGTCCGTCGCTGGACGGCGGCTTGCCGCTGTTGCTGCTGTTCAGCCCAAGGCGGCGTTCCAGTTCCGCCAACCGCGCAGTCAACACCGCATTGTCAGCGCGAAGCTGCGCATTCTCGGCCTGCAATGCTTGGATCACCGCATCGCTCCTCGCCATAGCCGGGGCGTTATCTCCGCAGGGTGTGTCGTCGGCCGGTGCCATCAACACGTTGACCCGTACTTACCCATGAACTGTCAAGGCCCCCGGCTGGCCAGAGACCTGGGCTGTTACGATTTATTGCCAATCCGCTAACGCGGGTCGTTATCGTGTATGCGTCCCCATGGCTATCAGGATAAAGCGGCGGTGGAAGAAAGGCCT
>DATIMO010000474.1:0-1678 GCA_035475215.1 Acetobacteraceae bacterium
CGAGCCGTCAGCCGCATCAAGAAAGTAATTGCTCCCGCTCTGAACCAGAGTGGTCGATCCAAATGCCTCAATCACCGTTGATGGCGGAAGACCGATCCTGCCATCACCGTTCAGGTCCTGCTGGAAGCTGATCTCGAACGACTGCAACTGACTGCTCGCACCCGACACGGTGCCAATCGGACTCGAGAGATAATTGCCAGTGTTATCGAGATACCATATTGCATACTGATCGGCGCCTGCCAGCTGCAATGCGATCTCATAGCCGCTCGCCGTCTTCTCCGCGCCAATCGGCGTCCATCCGCCAAGCTGGCCGGCCACAATTGGCGCTCCGCCATAGCTCAGCTCAACCGCCGAGCCGTCGGCCGCATCAAGAAAGTAATTGCTCCCATTCTGAACGAGGGTGATCGATCCGTATGCCTCGATCGTGGTGAACGCATCGCTACTCATCTCGGAACTCCCAGAAGACAAGCCCGTTCCCGCAAGACCGATTGCCGTATAGAAACCATCTAGTCGTTCTATCAATGAAGTCGCCGGGTGTGCAAGTATTTCGTTTGCAACCCTATGTTGTTCCGTATGGTTAATGCCTCTCCCGGGTTGTATGTCCTCTGTCCGTTTGGGGACCAAGGACGCACGATTACCAAATACCAGCCGCCGCGGCGGGATTGTTCAAATCCCAGCTGACACGGTGATCCCAGACGAACTAAGGATGCGGTGCGCGAGCAGGCAGCGCCGCACGCCTGCGTAATCAGTGCGATCGTCGCGGCATGGCGCATGGCGCATGGCGCATTAGTAGCTGCTTCGCAGATCCGCGAGACCGCAGGTGGCGGTGTTGTATGCTGAAAAGCCGCGCCCGGCACATCGGCCCCCTTCCCTCCCACCGCCGTCCGGTCCACAACCCGTCCACATGACGCAAATCGATCTGCCGCCTGAATTCGCGCTGATCGCGCGGCATTTCCGGCCGCTTGCCGGACCGGGAGCGCTCGACCTTGCGGACGACGCCGCGGTGATCGCTCCACCTTCGGAGCGCGAACTGGTTCTGACCGTCGATGCCATGGTGGAGGGCGTGCATTTCCTGCCCGACGATCCGCCAGACCTGGTCGGGCGCAAGCTGCTGCGCGTGAATCTCTCGGATCTGGCCGCCAAGGGAGCGGTGCCGATCGGTTATCTGATGACCGTCTCCACACCCCGGGGCACGCCTGACGAATGGTTTGCCGGTTTCGCCTCGGGACTGGCGCAGGATCAGGCGCTGTTCGGCGTCACGCTGCTTGGCGGTGATACCACCTCTACGCCCGGTCCGATCTCGCTGTCGCTGACCGCCATCGGCCACGTCGCCCCCGGAAAAGCCGTGCGGCGCGCGGGCGCCGAACCGGGTAACGGCATCTGGGTCACCGGCACGATCGGCGACGCTGCACTCGGCCTTGCGGTGGCGCGCCGGCAACTGAGCGACCCGAGCCGAACCCTGCTCGGGCGCTACCGGCTGCCGCAGCCGCGCGTCGGCTTGGCCATCGGCGGCATCGCCTCCGCCGGAATGGACGTGTCGGATGGACTGGTCCAGGACCTCGGTCATCTCTGTCGCGCCGGCAATGTGGCGGCGGAGATCGAGGCAACGAAAGTGCCACTTTCAGCCGCCGCGCATGCGGCCGGCCCTGACTGGCTCGCCACCTGTCTGACCGGAGGC
>DATIMO010000475.1:0-3490 GCA_035475215.1 Acetobacteraceae bacterium
CATCGCCATGGGCCACGAGGGCATGAAATCGTCGCTAGTGAGTCGCGAGGTCATCGCCGATTCGGTCGAGCTGACCATGCGCGGCCATTGCTACGACGCGCTGGTCGGGCTGGCCGGCTGCGACAAGTCGCTGCCCGGCATGATGATGGCGATGCTGCGCCTGAACGTCCCCAGTGTTTTCATGTATGGCGGCTCCATCCTGCCGGGCCGGTTCAAGGACCGCGATGTCACGGTGGTGGACGTGTTCGAGGCAGTGGGCCAGCACGCAGCGGGGCGCATGAGCGACGCCGATCTGCATGAACTCGAATGCGTCGCCTGCCCTTCGGCGGGGGCGTGCGGCGGACAGTTCACCGCCAACACCATGGCGATGGTGAGCGAGGCGATCGGGCTGGCGCTGCCGGGTTCCGCCGGATCGCCGGCACCGTACGAGGAACGCGACCGTTGGGCCGTGGAATCCGGTCGCGCGGTGATGGCGCTGGTTGCGAACCGCCTCCGTCCCCGCGACATCGTCACCCGCAAGTCGTTCGAGAATGCGGCCGTGGTTGTCGGCGCCACCGGCGGTTCGACCAATGCCGGCCTGCATCTTCCGGCCATGGCGCACGAAGCAGGCATCCGCTTCACCATGGACGACGTGGTGGAGATCATGCGGCGCACGCCGTATATCGCCGACCTGAAGCCGGCCGGTAAGTATGTGGCCTACGATGTGCACCGGATCGGCGGGATTCCCGTCGTGCTGAAGGCGCTGCTCGACGGCGGGCTGCTGCACGGCGACTGCATGACGGTCACCGGGCGGACCATCGCCGAAAATCTGCAGGGCGTGGTGTTTCCGACCGACCAGGACGTTGTGTATCCGGTGTCGCGAGCGATCTCGCAGACCGGTGGGCTGGTTGGTCTGCGCGGCAATCTCGCGCCTGACGGCGCGATTGTGAAAGTCGCCGGGATGCAGACGCTGCGCTTCGAGGGAACGGCGCTCTGCTTCGATTCCGAGGAGGAGGCATTCGCTGCCGTGCAGGCGCGCGCGTACAAGGCGGGCGATGTCATTGTGATTCGCTACGAGGGACCGAAAGGCGGCCCCGGGATGCGCGAGATGCTCTCCACCACCGGGGCGATTTACGGCCAGGGCATGGGTGAGCAGGTGGCATTGATTACGGATGGCCGCTTTTCCGGCGGCACGCATGGGTTCTGCATCGGCCATGTCGGCCCGGAGGCCGCGGTGGGCGGCCCGATCGCGCTGTTGCGAAACGGCGACCGGATCGTAATAGATGCCCAGGCGGGCAGCATCGACGTAGTGCTCTCGGACGCCGAACTGTCATCCCGCCGCGCCGTCTGGACTCCCCGGCGAACCGACTACAATAGCGGCGCGATCTGGAAATACGCCCAACTCGTCGGTCCCGCCTGCCTTGGTGCACTCACCCATCCGGGTGCCGCAGCGGAAAGCCATTGCTACGCCGATATTTGATGCGACCACTCCGGCCAACTGGGTTAGTGACGCTTGGCCGGTTCACGCAGGGGGTGCGGATGAAGCGGATGTTGGCGGTCGCGACTGTAATCGGGGTTGCGGCTTCAATCGCCGCACCCGTGGTCGCGCAGCCACCGCCGCCGTACCCGCCGGTGCCGCCTCCGCGCTACGAATCGCGGCCGCCGCCTCCGAGCGGTCGTTACATGTGGGTGCCCGGCCACTGGCACTGGAACGGCTACCGCTACGTCTGGATTGGTGGCCGCTACGATGTGCGACAACCGGGGTGGGGTCACTACGCACCGGGCCGCTGGGTCTGGAACCCGCAGGTCGGCCGCTGGGTCTGGCGACCGGCGCATTGGGAATAGCACCGGTCGCCACCCAGTCCTGACCGTCCCGGCAGGCCGGCGGTGACGGTTCCGTTCCGAATGCTACCAACGCGCCGGGCGGGCGCGCTCGTCACCCACCCGGCGATAGTGTCAGCGCGTAAAGCCCTCCAGTTCCGATTGTGCCCAGGAGACTACCTGAGGCACCGATTGGCCCTGCTTCAGCCGTGCCAGCATCCCATTGTGGGTGGCTCGGTTGTAGATCTGCACTGCAACTTCGGGGGGAGCCTCGGCGCCGGTGATGTTCGGCTTGGCATTGTGCCAGGGGCGGATCGGATAGTTATAAACCGTTCCCTTTGGCGGCTCGACCTCCTCCCACACCTTGAAGTCGAGCATCGAGGGGAACGGGGACAGATCGTACCCCTCCACCACCTTGTCGCGCGCCTCCACCTGCTCGCGCGACATCAGGTACTCGAGCAAGTCGAAGGTGGCGGATTTGTTCGGACTGAAATCCCAGACGCCCCAGAAATACGTCAATGAAGGAACGAAGCGACCGCTCGGGCCGGACGGGCACGAGAACGTCCAGCAATCCGCCGCCACCTCGCGCGCATCGCGCTTTGCCACCGCCCAGGCCGAGGGCGGGTTGAAGATCAGTGCGCTCTTGCCGGAGATCAGCGCCCGGTTGTTCGACGCGTCGTCATAGCTGATCGCGTCCTGTGGGTAGAATTTCACCCATTTCTGGGCCGCTTCCAGGAAGCTCCGCATCTTGTCGGACTTGACCTGAATATTGCCTTCGCCGTCGATCAGCGCTGCATCGTACGCGCGGAACATCGCACCGACCTGGTCGATGCCGTCCGTATTGAGATTGCTGCCCAGACCCATCGCGAAGGGCATGTTATCCTTCTGGGCGATCTCGGCGTATTTGAACAACTCATCGTAGGTCCATTTGTCCTGCATGTCGTTGTGGCCGGGCTGCGCCGGATACATCGCCTGCAGATCGAGCCCCTGCTTCTTGAACCAGCTGATCCGTGCGCAGGGTGGCTTGGTCTGTGTGCCGGAACTGGTTGGCAGTGCCTTCCACTGACCCTTGATCTTCGCCATGTAAGTGGAGGTTTCGTTGACGGGGCCGTATTTGGCGATCAGCCGGTTCAACAATTCATCGTGGTTCGCCAGTGAATCAGCGTGGTTAACGATGTCCCACATGTAAAGTGCCATCGAGTCGTGGCCGGTCTTCGCCTGTGCCTCAGCCGCGGCGGTCAGCAGCAGCTTGTTGCCGACACTGGTGATGAAATCGACATGCACGTCCACCTTGTTTTTGGCGGCCCAGGCATCGACCTGCTGCTGCATCACCTTGTTGCCGTCGGGAACCCAATGGTCCCAGAAAGCGATCGATACTTTTCCGGCGGCGCCAGCCGTGCGGATGTGAACCAGCGGTAGCGAGGCTGCAGCCGCTCCTAGCTTCAGCGCACCCCGGCGTGATAACCGGGTTCTGTCTTTCGTGACGTTCATGTGTTTGCTTCTCCCTGGTGGACATGCCGCCGATCGTTGGGGCGGCAGTGCTACGATGATAGGGTGTACTGGCCCGGGTTAGCAAAGTGCTTCAATGCTTGCCACCGGAGACGGTTGGCCTGTCCACCGCTGCTGCGAGTCATTCGCATCATTGCGCGCATGGGTTGACGGCAACGCCGGGCGCGGCACATATCCGCGC
>DATIMO010000476.1:0-2993 GCA_035475215.1 Acetobacteraceae bacterium
TGACATCCCCGCAACAGAACGCACTCGGGCGCAAAATTGTCGTCTGGTACCATCGCCCTTTCCAGCATCACCGTTCCAGAGAATTCGTGCCGTGACTCCACGCAAGATGCTCACCGCCACGATCAATTGCTCGCCGACGCCCGCGGTTGCCTGCCCGAAAATTTAAGCCGTTCCCAGCGCTCGCAATCATCCTCACGAGCCCGCCCGCGATTGATCCGTGCAGATCATGGCAACGATTTCCCGTCCACCTCGCCGGCAAGCCGGACCGGCGATGCAGCCGATGTCGCAGATTGCAACAAAATCGCCCGCCCGTTCCTCAAAGCAGTGAACGCCGGGTTAACCCGAAAATGCTAAAATCGCTCCCGCAGCACCTCTACCGCATCCGACAGGACCCAAAACCCGCCGAGCATCTCGGACAAAGTTGCAGTCCACCCCCCTGTCGTACGACCCAGCACCCGGCGAAACGCCCCGTCGTACGACCCGGCACGCCCCGAAACGCCCGGTCGTACGATCCAGCAGCCCCCAAAACCTGCCGTCGTACGATCCAGAGCACCCCGCCCCCCCAATCGTACGACGGCCGGAGACTGCATCGCGGCCGCTAAGCCGGTTCGTGCCAAGCCCACCAGCCGCAAGGTCCGGTGTTCACGACGAACCCCACCCTACCCGGCCAGCAAAGCAGGTTCGCGGTCTGCCATTGGCCTGCCCAACCGAACCGGCCGACCCCACCCTTCGTCCGCCTGCCGACAGTACCCCGCCCCCCGCAGCAGCACAGCCGCCCCGCCCCGCGCCCGGCACCACCAACCACTTCCCACCGCCCATAGTCCGCTTGCACGTCGCCGCCCTCCGCCCGATACAGACGGGCATGAGCGAAACCGTGACCGAAACCGGCCCGCGCTATGACTTCCGGGCCGCCGAACCGCGCTGGCAGACCGCCTGGGCCGAGCGAGGCTGCTTCCACGTGCCCGACCTGCCAGCCGACAGCCGGCCCAAATACTACGTCCTGGAGATGTTCCCCTACCCCTCCGGCAAGATCCACATGGGCCACGTCCGCAATTACACCCTCGGCGACGTCGTGGCGCGCTACAAGCGGGCGCGGGGCTACTCGGTGCTGCACCCGATGGGTTGGGACGCCTTCGGCCTTCCTGCCGAGAACGCCGCTCGCGAGCGCGGCATCCATCCGGCAAAATGGACCTGGGAAAACATCGCCACAATGCGCGCCGAACTGCAGCGCATGGGCCTGTCGCTCGACTGGCACCGCGAACTCGCCACCTGCGATCCGGCCTATTACGGGCATCAGCAGAAGCTGTTCCTCGATTTCCTGCGCGCCGGCCTGGCCGAGCGCAAGGAAAGCTGGGTCAACTGGGATCCCGTCGATGGCACCGTTCTGGCCAATGAACAGGTGATCGACGGCCGCGGTTGGCGCTCCGGTGCGCTGGTCGAAAAGAAGCAGCTCAGCCAGTGGTTCCTGCGCATCACCCAGTACGCCCCGGACCTGCTGTCAGCGCTCGACCGGCTGGATCGCTGGCCCGAGCGGGTGCGGCTGATGCAGGAGAAATGGATCGGCCGCAGCGAGGGCGCCCGGCTCCGTTTTGCCCTGACACAGCCGCGCTCCGACATCGCCGACGTGGAAGTCTACACCACCCGGCCCGATACCCTGTACGGCATGTCGGTCCTGGCCCTGGCGCCGGAACATCCGTTGGCCGCCGCGGTCGCCGCGCGCGACCCGAAGGCGGCCGCGTTCGTCGCCGAATGCCGCCGCATGGGCACCAGCGAGGCAGTGATCGAGGCGGCCGAGAAGCAAGGCCACGATACCGGCCTGCGGGTCCGGCATCCGTTCCTCGACCAAACCTTCCCCGTCTGGATCGCCAATTTCGTGCTGATGGAATACGGCACGGGCGCGATCTTCGGCTGCCCGGCACATGACCAGCGCGACCTGGACTTTGCCCGCAAATATGGTCTGCGCGTCGTTCCCGTGGTGCTGCCGCCGGGTGCCGATCCCGCCCATTATACCGTGGCCGACGAGGCCTATGTCGGCCCGGGCACGATCTTCAACTCCGGTTTCATGGACGCGCTCGACGTGGAAGCGGCGAAGCGCCGGGCGATCGAGGAACTGGAGCGCCTCGGCATCGGCCGCGGCGAGGTGAACTGGCGTCTGCGCGACTGGGGTGTTTCGCGCCAGCGTTACTGGGGCTGTCCGATCCCGGTGATCCATTGCGCCGATTGCGGCGTGGTGCCGGTCCCCGACCAGCACTTGCCGGTGACCTTGCCCGAGGATGTCAATTTCGACCGTCCGGGCAATCCGCTGGATCACCATCCAACCTGGAAACATGTCACGTGTCCCCGCTGCGGCAAGCCGGCGCAGCGCGAGACCGATACGTTCGACACGTTCGTCGACAGCTCCTGGTATTTCGCCCGCTTCTGCAGCCCGCACGCCAACCAGCCGGTCGCGCGCCAACCCGTCGATCACTGGATGCCGGTCGATCAGTATATCGGCGGCATCGAGCACGCGATTCTCCACCTGCTGTATTCCCGCTTCTTCATGCGGGCCATGAAAGCAACCGGGCACGTGGCCATCGAGGAGCCGTTTGCCGGCTTGTTCACCCAGGGAATGGTCACGCACGAGAGCTACCGCACTGCTCCCGGGCCCAACGGCACCTGGCTATACCCGGATCAGGTAGCCAAACAGCCGGACGGCACCGTCACGCATCGCGGTACTGGCGACCCGGTCACGGTCGGCCGCGTCGAGGCAATGAGCAAATCCCGACGCAATACCGTCGATCCCGAGGCCATCATCGCCCGCTACGGTGCCGACACCGCGCGCTGGTTCATCCTGTCGGACAATCCGCCGGAGCGCGACATGGAATGGACCGAGGCGGGCGTTGCCGGGGCATACCGCTTCACGCAGCGCGTGTTTCGGCTGGCGGAAGGGCTGGACGGCAGCGCGCCTGGTGCGATGCCGGAGAGCTTCGGTGACGACTCGCGCGGACTGCGGC
>DATIMO010000477.1:0-3293 GCA_035475215.1 Acetobacteraceae bacterium
CGGCTCGGCATAATACGCCTCCTTGGCGTCGGTTATGCCTCGCACACAAAATTACCGACAGGCTCGGCAGATCACGCCTGCCACGGCAGTTCCCACAGCTCCTTGCTGCATAATTTCTCCGCCAGCGTGTCAGAAATTGCCTCCAGAAGGCGTTCGCCCTTGGCCGGGTTCGCGGCTTCGGGATTACCGATCACGCCCGAGGTGGACCGCGCCGCAATCGTCCGCCAGCGATACACTCCCGGCTCGGGATCCGGCGAGCGGTTCGCTCTGGCCAACCCGATACGATCATGCGCAATCAACTCCGGTCGCACCGCCATCATCATCGATGTTTCCGCCTCGCACGCATGCTGCAACGCCGTCTGCGTTTCCAGCAACTCGGCAATCGCCGGAGCGGCCGCGTGCCAGTAGGTGAACTGCACGATCGGGACACCCAACTTCGGGGTGAGATCATCGGTGATGTTGCGCAATGCATTCTCATTCCCGCCATGCGCGTTCAACAGCACAATGCGGCGGAAGCCGTGGCGCAGCACCGACCGGCAGACGCCTTCGACCAGCGCGCCGAATGTCGGCAGATCCAGCGTGATCGTGCCGCCGAAGCTCATGTGATGCTCGGACAAGCCGGTCCAGATTACCGGCAGCACCAGCGCATCCTCGCCGCGCACCACAACCTTTCGCGCGGCTCGCAGTGCGATCGTCTCGCCCAGCCGGCTGTCCACCTCGACGGGCAGATGCGGGCCGTGCTGTTCCAGTGCGGCGAGGGGCAGGATCACCATCGCCCCGGTGCGTTCACGAAGCTGATCGGCGCGCAGATTGCGCCATTCGACCTCCATCCACCCCTCCTTCTGTCGCCATTCGGGTTCGCCTACCAATGGGGCCACGAAATTGCCGGACAGGGAAGGGAGCGGCCCGGATGAACCTTCACCCACTGTTGCAGAAGCGTGCCGCGCAGGGCCGGCCGGTCCGCGTCGCGCTGATCGGGGCCGGCAAGTTCGGCTCCATGTTCCTGGCACAGGTGCCGACAACGCCGGGGCTGGAGGTAACGGCAATCGCCGATCTCGCGCCCGATCGCGCGCGCGCTGCCTGCCTGCGGGTCGGTTGGACCGAGGAGCGGATCGCCGCCACCCGCTTTACCGACGATGCCGGCGCGGCCATCGCGTCCCAGGTTGATGTGGTGGTTGAAGCCACCGGCCACGCCCCGGCCGGGATCGTGCATGCAAGGCGTGCGATCGCCGAGGGCAAGCACATCGTGATGGTGAACGTGGAGGCCGACGCGCTTGCCGGTCCGCTGGTTGCGCGCGAGGCAGCAAAGGCAGGAATTGTCTATTCGCTGGCCTATGGCGACCAGCCGGCGCTGATCTGCGAGTTGGTCGATTGGGCGCGCGCCTGCGGGTTTCGTGTGATCGCAGCCGGGAAGGGCACGAAATACTTGCCGGAGTACCACACGTCCTCGCCGGACACCGTGTGGGGACATTATGGGCTGACGCCGGAACAGGCGCGCAGCGGGGGCATGAACCCGCAGATGTTCAACTCTTTCCTGGACGGGACGAAATCCGGCATAGAGATGGCGGCGGTGGCCAACGCCACCGGTCTGACCCCGGCGCCGGAGGGCTTGCGCTTTCCACCCTGTGGGACGCACGAATTGGCCGACATGCTGCGGCCCGGAGACGACGGACTGCATCATGCCGGGCAGGTCGAGGTCATTTCCAGCCTGCACCGCGACGGGCGTTCGGTAGCGAATGACCTGCGCTGGGGCGTGTTCGTCGTGTTCGAGGCACCCAACGAGTACACGATGCGGTGCTTCCGCGAATACGGCGTGGTCACGGACGCCTCTGGCCGGGTTTCGGCACTGTACCGGCCGTTCCATCTGATCGGGCTGGAGTTGAACGTGTCGATCCTGTCGGCCGCATTGCGTGGCGAGCCGACAGGGGCGCCCACAGGGTTCCGCGCCGACGTGGTCGCCACCGCCAAGCGCGACCTGCGGGCCGGCGACGTGCTGGACGGCGAAGGCGGCGCCTGCGTGTGGGGCAAGCTGATGCCGGCAGAGGCCAGCCTGGAGATTGGCGGCTTGCCGATCGGATTGGCGAACCGCGTTGTTCTGCGGCGCGACGTGCCGGCGGGGAACAGCGTGACCTGGTCCGATGTGGCCATGGACCAGGAAGACGAAGCATATCGCTGCCGCTGCGCCATGGAGGCGGCGTTCCGCCAGCCGTGACGCTGGCGTTGCGGCCGGGGCAACGATCCGCATTGGTGGGCGTTTTGGCTGCTGGCAGCGAAGGAACCGCCGCAATGGACCGAGATCACGATATGGCGCCGGCACAAGTTGCTCCGGCGGGCACGACCGCCGCCGCGGTGTTCGCACTGATGCCGAGCGGTGAGGTGCTGGATGACGCGATCAAGCGGCTTGAAAGCGCCGGATTCGATCGTGCCGATCTGAGTCTGCCGGAGATAGACCCGCCCCCTGACCGGGCCACCCCGGAAGCCGGGGCGAAGCAGCCGGATACGGATGTAGAGGCGCAGCAGGCCCGAGTGATGCACAGCGGCGTCGGCGGAGCCGCGGCGGCGATGATCGCCGCAACCGCCACGGCAGCGACCGGCGGGGCGGCGGCAGTGGTGGCCGGCGTGGCGATCGGGTCAGGACTGGCGGTCGGTGCGGCCGCACACGCGATCAGCCGGGCGCTGAGCAATCAGGAACAAGCCGACCGGGATCGCAAGATCGCGGCCGGGAAGCTGGTCCTGTCGGTCCGCGCGCCCACCGATGAACGGCAGGCGCGGGCTGTCGATATCCTGCGTACGGCAGGAGCGCTCCGGGTCTGGTAAGCGTCCGATCTATCCGGGCGCGAATTTGCCCGTGACCTGGGGTGTCGGCGTGTCGAAGCCCTTTTCCTGCCGGTCCAGCCGCGTCTCGCGTGACCAGGTCCGTTTCAGTTCGTCGCGGATGCGGATGTGCAGGCGGCCCAGACCGGCGGTTTCCAGTTCCACCGTGTCGCCATCCTGGAAGGCGCTCAGGCCCCGGTGATTGGTGCCGGTGGCCAGGATGTCGCCGGGCTCCAGCGTGTGGATGGATGTCACCCATTCGATGCAGCGGGCGATCTTGTGCGCCATGTCGCTGGTGTTAAAGTCCTGCATCACGGTGCCGTTGTTGGTCAGCCGTACCCGGAGGTTCTGCGGGTCCTCGATCTCGTCCCTGGTCACCAGCCAGGGCCCGATCGGCGCGAAGGTGTCGCGCGACTTCATCTGGAAGAAGCTGTTGCCCGCCGGCTTCAGCCCGCGCGCCGAGCCGTCGATGAAGTTCA
>DATIMO010000478.1:0-2265 GCA_035475215.1 Acetobacteraceae bacterium
GGTACCACGAACCGATCCTGCACGGCGGCTTCGAAGAACGGCTTGGTTTCCGGATTGCTGTCGATGGTACCGACGAATCCGATCTTGCGCTGCTGATAAGCCATCGTCGTCACTCCCGCTCCATGATCAGCGTTGCCGAGCCGTGCCTTGTACCCAATGACCCGCCGGTGCCGTGCGCCAGCGCCAGATCACAGTTCGGCACCTGCACCTTCGGATGAGCCTCGCCACGCAGCTGGCGCACGGCCTCGATCACCTTGGTGATGCCGCCCCGATTGGCCGGGTGGTTGTTGCATAGCCCGCCGCCATCGGTATTGAACGGCAGCTTGCCCTGGCCGGAGATCAGGTTGCCATCGGCAACGAAACGGCCCCCCTGGCCTTTCGCGCAGAACCCCAGATCCTCGATCTGCATCAGCACGGTGATCGTGAAACTGTCGTAGATCGATGCGTACTTGATATCACCCGGTTTCACGCCCGACATCTCGAACGCCGTCGGGCCGGACCAGCGTGCCCCGGAATAGGTTAGATCGACATTGCCGCCGAACTGCCCCTTCGGGTGTTCGCCCATGCCGATCACCTTCACCTTCGGCCGCTTCAGGCTGCGCGCAATCTCCGGCTTCACCACCACCAGCGCGCCACCGCCGTCGCTGATCACGCAGCAATCCAGCCGGTGCAACGGACTGGCGATGATCGGGGAGTTCACCACGTCCTGCACGGTGACCACGTCGCGCAGCATCGCGTGTTCGTTATACTGCGCGTGATGCGACGCCGCCACCTTGATCCAGGCGAGCTGCTCGGACGTGGTGCCGTATTCATGCATATGCCGCTGCGCGCACATCGCATACATGTTCGCCACCGTCGGTGAGTACGGATATTCGAACTGCATGTCGGGCTGGGCTGGGTTTCCGGCCCGCGCTGCCGTGCCGGTCGCCTGGCCTTCGCTGCGCGGCCGTCCGGCCAGCGTGATCAGCGCCACATTGCAGCGTCCGGCGGCGATCGCCTCAGCCGCGTGCGCCACCAGCATCAGGTACGATGAACCGCCGATATCAGTCGCATCGATATGGCGGACGTTCAGGTTCATGTAATCGACCATCGACAGCGGGCCCATACCGGGCGCATCGCCAGCACAGAAATAGCCGTCCACGTCGTCCTTTGTCAGCCCGGCATCCTCCAGCGCGCCCCTGGCGCATTCGGCATGCAGCAACGCCACCGACTTGTCCGGCGCCTTCCGTGTCGGGTGCTCATAGGCCCCGGCGATATACGCCGCCCCTTTCAAACTCATCTGCCCTGTCTCCCCTGATCCATCACGCTGCACGCGATTATACCGATCGGTAGCCGCGCGACCAGCCGCGGTCTTCTGGCACGACCTGGGACACTGCGGTAGCCTGCGCCATGGCCGACACCGCCCTGTTTGCGCCGCCTATTCCGCCGATACCGCCGGGCGAGTTGTCGCTGCTCCGTTTCCTGCGTGCGATACGCACCAACGCGCTGACCATGTGGCCCGCGGCAGCGTACGAGCAGCCGGTGCGCAGCCGCCGCCTGTTCGGCCGCACGACGATGCTGCTGAATGATCCGACAGCGATCCATCGTGTGCTGGTGGACAATCCCGGCAACTACCGCCGCTCTCCGGCTTCTGTGCGCATCCTGCGGCCGATCACCGGCAACGGGCTTCTGTTGAGCGAAGGGGAAGACTGGAAGCTGCAACGCCGCACCATCGCTCCCGCGCTCGCACCACGGGTGATGCCGATGCTGGCCCGTCATATCGCCGTGGTGGCAGACGAAACCGTTGCGTTACTGACTGCGCAATCCGACCGCCCGGTCAATCTGCTGGCGGTGATGGAGGGCGCGGCGTTGCAAATCGCCGGACAGTCGATGTTTTCATTAGAGATGGGATCGTATGGGCAGGAACTGCGGACGCACATCACCGAATACGGGATGCGCTGGGCGCGGCCGCATCTGCTGGACCTGCTGCTGCCGCCCACGATCCCGACGCTGCGTGACCTGTTTCGTCGCCGCTTCCAGACGCGCTGGATGCGGCTGATCGAGCGCATCATGCAGGCACGCCTGCAAGCGCCGCCTGCCGAAGATGCACGAGACCTGTTCGATCTGCTGCTGACCGCGCGCGACCCGGAAACCGGGCGGGGCTTCTCCCACGACCAGTTGCGCGATCAGACCGCGACCATGATGCTGGCCGGCCATGCCACAACCGCCGTCACGCTATTCTGGTCGCTGGTGCTGCTGTGCGGTGCTCCGGCGGAACAGCAGCTT
>DATIMO010000479.1:0-7337 GCA_035475215.1 Acetobacteraceae bacterium
CCGCGTTATTGGAAACACGGGTGGTTGCACACGACACGGGCCGGCAGTTGACGGAGTTGGCGGCGGCGGGCAGGCGCATCCTGGTGCCACTGCAGGCCGCGGCGGTGGGCAGCGTGCTACGGGTGCGCGTGCCGGCACGCGAGGTGATCCTGGCGACGACCGAACCGCAGGGCATCAGCGTGCACAACGCGATTGCCGGTACTGTGGGACAGATCGTTGAAGACGCGTCGCGCCATGCGGCTCTGGTGGAGGTTGCGCTCGATGGCGGCGGTCTGCTGGCGCGGGTAACACCGGACGCGGTGGCGCGGCTTGGATTACGCTCCGGGGTCATGGTGCTGGCGCTGGTGAAGTCGATGGCGATCGAGGTTTTGCCCGGTTAAGTAGGCAAAGAGAGTGACCCATGTTTTGCCAGGTGGTTTTGGACGTAATGGCCGGGCGTGTCCCAGGGCTTGTCCCGACCGTCCATGACTTTGCCATGAGGAGACGTGGATGGCCAGCCTTCGCCGGCGTCGGATACCGTGCTTGGCGCGTGTCCGGCGCTTTCGATGACAACGCAGTTCGGAGACGCAGCGATCGGCGGCGCCATTGATGCCCAGGCGATAACGACCGAAACCAGCGCCGGCCGCACCCAGTTCCGGCCAGACATAGGCGGCTACTTTGCCACCATGACGTCGGACGCCTTGATCACGGCAATTGCCTCGTCGCCGACCTTGATGGCGAGATCATCGATCGCTTCGTTGGTGATGGACGAGGTAATCACGACGCCATTGCCGATATCGATGCGCACGTGTCCGGTCGTCTGCCCCTTCTGAACGGCCACGACTCTGCCCTTGATCTGGTTGCGTGCGCTCAGTTTCATCGGACACTCCAAATTATGTGCGACGTTATAGCCAGCCGACCATATCCGAGGAGCTACTTAGAGTTCGAGATCCGCACTTCCAGGTATTCAGCCGACCAGTTTCATTCCTCGTTGAGTCGCAATTAGCTTCTCAACAGAACAATAGCCTCGATCTCGACCGCGATATTGCGCGGCAGGCTGGCCATGCCGACCGCCGATCGTGCCGGGCGGCCATGCTCCCCGAAAACCGCGACGAACAGATCGGTGCAGCCGTCGATCACCTTGGGATGATCCGTGAAATGCGGCACCGCGTTGACCATGCCGAGGACCTTGACCACGGTTTCCACCCGGTCCAGCGAACCGGCGGCGGCCCGGATATTGACCAGCAGATTGAGGCCGCAGATTCGGGCCGCATCGATCGCCCGAACCATCGGCACGTCGGCGCCCACCTTGCCGGTAATGATCGTGCCATCCGCCTGGCGCGGGCCGACGCCGGACAGGAACAGCAGATTGCCGGCAAGGCGGTACGGCACATAGGTGCCCAGCGGCTCGGGCGGCGGCGGCAGGACGTGGCCCAGATCGTGCAGGCGTTGCTCGGCGCTCATGGTGCGGCGTTTCCTCCAGGTGACGGTTGCGCCCAACATAGCGCGAATTAGGCTCGGACTGCACGAAGGGATCTGCCACATGCCCGATGCTCCGCCCGCAAAATTGCCGGTGATCGAGGCGATCCGATCGGTCGTCGGGAGCCGCGGGCTGCTGACCGAGGCGGCCGATACTGCTGCGTATCTGCAAGACTGGCGCGGTCTGTTTCGCGGATACGCGCAGGCGGTCGTGCGTCCGGCGACGACGCAGGAAATGGCCGAGGTCGTTACATTATGTGCGCAAGCAGGCGTACCCGTTGTGCCGCAGGGCGGCAACACATCGATGGTTGGTGGCGCCACGCCGGACGAAAGTGGTCGGTCGATCGTGCTGAGTTTGGCGCGGATGAACCGTGTGCGTGCGCTCGACCCGGTCGATCTGACCATGACGATAGACGCCGGTACAACGCTGAAAGCTGCCCAGATTGCCGCGGCCGAGGCGGGTTGTCTGCTGCCGCTATCGATATCATCCGAAGGCTCGGCACAGATCGGCGGTGTGCTTGCCACCAATGCGGGCGGCAACAACACGGTGCGTTATGGCAATGCGCGCGACCTGGTACTGGGGCTGGAAGTGGTGCTGGCCGACGGGCAGGTGTGGAACGGGCTTCGCCGGCTGCGCAAGGACAATACGGGGTATTGCCTGCGGCAGCTTTTCGTCGGCTCCGAGGGCACGCTGGGCGTGATCACCGCTGCGGTGCTGAAGCTGGTGCCGCACCCGCGCGAAACTGCGGTGGCGTTGTGCGCGGTTGGCTCGACTGAGGCGGCGCTGAGCTTGTTCACACGATTTCAGGCGCATGATCCGGGGGCGGTGCAGGCGTTCGAGTACATGTCAGGGATGGGCATGTCGTTCGTTCTGAAACATATTCCTGGGGCTGTGCTGCCCTTGGCGCAACCCGCCGGGCACTACGTGCTGGTGGAACTGGCAACGCCGCGTCCAAACGCCGGACTGCGCGCGGCGCTGGAACAGGTGCTGGAAACGGCGCTGACGGATGGGGCCGTGCAGGATGCAGGGATCGCGGAAAGCGAATCGCAGCGCGCCGCGATGTGGCGATTGCGGGAGGAACATTCAGAGGCGCAGAAGCGGGAAGGAGCGTCGGTAAAGAACGACGTGTCGGTACCGGTTTCGAAGGTGCCGGCGTTCATCCGCGAGGCGACAGAAGCTTGCACGGCGCTGATGCCAGGGATCCGGGCCGTGCCGTTCGGGCATATCGGCGACGGCAACATCCATTTCAATCTGGAACAGCCAGAGAGCGCTGATCCTGCCTGGTTCCTGTCGCAGGATCACGCCATCATGGATGCGGTGAACGACGTGGTGCGCCGCTTCGACGGCAGTTTTTCTGCCGAGCACGGGGTGGGTCGGTTGAAGCCGTATATGATGCCGGACTGGCGTGGCGGCGCGGAACTGGAACTGATGCGACGCATCAAGCAGGCGTTGGATCCAGGTGGAATTATGAATCCAGGGATTGTGCTGTCGAGGACAAGTATCACAAAGCCGTGACCGTGCTCTAATTGCCGCGGCATCGGGGATGGTACTGTCCAACAGCTTCATGGCCAACAACTCTGTTCTGGACGGTATCAACCCGCAGCCCAATCAGACCACCGGTGGCGAGGGTCCAGTGACCGGGACCGAGGTCCAGTTCTCCGTGACGTTCTCCACTCCGCTCCTACTGCAGGCCGACCACTTCTTCTTCGTGCCGCAGGTCGAGATTACCAATGCCGACGGCGAATTCTTCTGGCTCTCCGCACTCGGACCGCTCGGCCCGCCCGACCTGCAGGAGTGGATACGCGACGAACCCCTCCAGCCAGGCTGGCTCCGAGTCGGCACGGATATCGTCGGCGGCGGCGCGACTGCGCCGAAGTTCAACGCAAGCTTCTCGCTGACCGGTAACGTCGTGCCGGAACCTGCCACGCTGTCGCTGCTTGGAGTGGCGCTAGTGGGGCTTGGCACGATGCGGCGACGCTGGGTCAGGTAGGAACAACGCAACGCCTGTCCGGCGACTGACGAAACCGCAGAGGTCGATCCAGGCGGAATATTCAGCGACCGAGTTGCGTCAGTCAGACCAGGGATTGGGTCCGGCCAGGCCGTGAATCACGGCGGACCCTGACCCCATCCCTCGTCGGTCCCCCTGACATATCCGGGCCACGTCCCATATCGCTGCTGATGAGGGTGTACCGGTGACTCAGGCGTGGCTCAATCGGATCGGCATTGCCACGCCGGAGCACGACGTGCACCCCGCGTGCGTCGAATTCGGGCGCAGGCTGTTGCCGGATGAGCGAAGCCAGATCCTGTTTACACGGATGGCGGCGCTGGCCGACATCCGGCATCGCTACGCCATCTTTGCGCCAGGCAATGCACCGCAGGATGGCTGCCTGGATCGCGATGGGTTTTATCGCCGCGGCGCCTTCCCTTCGACCGGCGAGCGCATGGCCCGGTTCGAGCCGGAAGCTCGCACGCTGGCGGGGCGCGCGATCGAGGCACTGGACCCTGGTTCCGCACGCGGCGCGATTACGCATCTGATCGTCGCCAGTTGCACCGGGTTCGCTGCGCCGGGGCTGGATTTCCACATTATGCGCGATGCCGGGCTGCACGACTCCATCGAACGTACGGTGATCGGGTTCATGGGCTGCTTTGCCGCGGTGAACGCGCTGAAACTGGCGCGCCATATCGTCCGGTCGGAACCGGCAGCGGTGGTGCTGGTGGTGAATCTGGAGTTGTGCAGCCTGCATCTGCAAGAGCAATGGCAGCTTGAGAAGATGTTGAGCTTTCTGATCTTTGCAGATGGCGCCAGTGCTGCGCTGGTATCGGCTTCGCCGGCCGGCATTGCGTTGGGCAAGTTTCAGGCGACGGTGATCCCGGAGACTGAGGCGCTGATCACGTGGCATATCCGTGACAGCGGTTTCGACATGCATCTGTCCGGCCGGGTCCCAGGTTCCATACGTAACTTTTTGCGCGAGCACGGATGGCGGCTGCTCGGGGGCCGCTCCGCCGCAGCTATCCGGCACTGGGCTGTGCATGCCGGGGGACGCTCCATCCTGGACGCCGTGCAGCACGGGCTGACACTGGACCCGGAGGCACTGCATCACTCACGTGCTGTGTTGCGCGACTTCGGCAACATGTCGTCAGCGACGTTGATGTTCGTGCTGCATCGGATCCTGCACGAGTCCGGCGTGCAGGGAGACGGGATTGCGATGGCGTTTGGTCCTGGTCTGACTGTCGAGAGTTTCGGTTTTCGCCGTGGCTGACGTGTTCGCCCATCTGCGCCGGCGCAGCGAGGTGGCCGAACGGATGGACACGGATTGCGCTGATTTCGCCGATTATCAGCGATGCCTGTCCGATCTGGCGCAGGTGAATGTGGTCACGTTGACGCACCGGCCGATCCTTTCCTGGCTGCAACAGGAAGCCAGAGGCCTGCGCCGCTTTTCGCTGCTGGATGTTGGCTGCGGACATGGCGATCTGTTGCGGCGCATCCGACGTTGGGCGCTGCGTCACCAGATCGATGCGAGGCTGGAAGGGCTCGACCGAAACCCGTGGAGCATCCAGGCGGCGATGGAGGCAACACCGGCCAATGCGGGGCTCGGTTGGCACGTCGACGATGTGTTTGCATTCCATCCCGATGAGCCGTTCGATTTTATCGTGAGTTCGCAATTCACGCATCATCTGACGGATGCGGAAGTCATTGCGTTCCTGTGTTGGCAGGACGCGGTCGCGCGGCGTGGGTGGGTGATTGCCGATCTGCACCGGCATTGGTTTGCCTATTACGGATTTCCGCTGCTGGCGCGTCTGGCGCGATGGCACCGGTTCGTGCGCATGGATGGCCAGGTGTCGATCGCACGATCGTTTACCGTTCCTGAATGGCAATCGCTGATCGCCGCGGCGGGAATTACAGGCGATGTATCGGTGACCCGTTATGTGCCGTCCCGTCTGTGCGTGGCGCGACGGTGTCACCACTGATCATCGGCGGCGGGCCGGCCGGCGCGGCGGCTGCGATCCTGCTGGCCCGCGCCGGACACAATGTGATGCTGATCGAGCGCCGCGCCGGCCCGCATGACAAGGTGTGCGGCGATTTCCTGAGCGCTGATGCGCTTGCGGCGGTAGCGGCGATCGGCGTGGATCTGGTGCCGCTTGCGCCGGCACCCGTAAGGCAGATGCGGATAGTATGCGGCGATATTTCCGCATCCACCGCATTGCCGTTTCCGGCAGTTGGGCTGAGCCGGCGATTACTGGATGAAGCGCTGCTGGCTGGCGCTGTCGCTGCGGGCGTGCGCCTGCTGCGCGGATCGGCGGTGCGCAGCTTGCGGCGTAATGGCGTGGGCTGGGTTGCCGATGTGGGCGCCCATGGATGGATTACGGCTGATACGGTATTTCTGGCGACGGGAAAGCACGATCTGCGCGGGGTGATGCGCCCGAAGCGCGGCGATCTCGTGGGGCTGAAGACGTATCTTGCGTTGGCGTCGGACCAGTTGGCAGCGTTGAGTGAAACGATCGAGTTGACGCTGTTTGCCGGTGGTTATGCCGGATTGCAGCGGATTGAGGACGGACGCGTGGTGTTATGCTGGCTGATGCCATCCGAAACGCTTCGCCGGATTGGGGCGTGGCCGGCAGCGCTGGAATGGTTGATGCAGACATCTCCGAATTTGGCGCGACGGCTGTCCGGGGTGCAGGCAGTTACATCGCGTCCGATTGCGGTGGCGGGCATTCCATACGGATTCGTGCATCGGGAACCAGATCATCCGGGGCTGTTCCGGCTGGGAGATCAGGCAAGCGTGATCCCCTCATTGGCCGGCGATGGTGTGGCCATTGCATTGTATAGCGGATCGCTGGCTGCGCGTGTTTGGCTTGCAAGCGGCACGAGCGAGGCGACTTATCATCACCGCTTGCGCCGTGGCGTGGGCCATCCGATCCGTATTGCAGGTCTGGTTCATCACTTGTGCCGGAATTCGGTGATGCAGCCCTGGGCCGTGACAGCCTGCCGCTGTTGGCCGGGATTGATGCGCTGGCTGGCGCGGGAAACCCGGGTGATCGGCTGCGGCTCCCCGTGACTCCCGCCCGCCCGTGCGCTACGTGGTCCCGGCTTCGCATCTCGCCCCCGCTTTAGGACCCGTACCGCCCGCCATGGCCAGCAGCAACGATATCCGCGCCGCCTTCCTCGACTACTTCGCCCGCCACGGGCATCAGCTCGTGCCCAGCTCACCGCTGGTGCCGCGCAACGATCCCACGCTGCTGTTCACCAACGCCGGCATGGTGCAGTTCAAGAACGTCTTCACCGGTCAGGAACAGCGCCCCTATTCCCGCGCGGCCACGGCACAGAAATGCGTCCGCGCCGGCGGCAAGCACAACGACCTCGACAATGTCGGCTATACCGCCCGGCACCACACGTTCTTTGAAATGCTCGGCAATTTCAGTTTCGGCGACTACTTCAAGGAACCGGCGATCGCCTACGCCTGGGAACTGATAACGCGAGATTTCGGCCTGTCGCCGGAACGGCTCACGGTGACGGTGTTCGCCGAAGATGACGACGCCGCCAGCTTCTGGAAGAAGGTGTCCGGCCTGCCGGATCATAAGATCGTCCGCATTCCCACCGACGCCAATTTCTGGCGCATGGGCGAAACCGGCCCCTGCGGTCCGTGCTCGGAGATCTTCTACGACCACGGTCCGCACATTCCTGGCGGTCCGCCTGGCAGCCCTGATGAAGACGGCGATCGTTTCGTCGAGATCTGGAATCTGGTGTTCATGCAGTTCGAGGAAGGACCGCCGGGCACGCGCGTTGCGTTGCCGCGCCCTTCGATCGACACCGGCATGGGGCTGGAGCGCATCGCGGCCGTGATGCAGGGAGTTTTATCGAACTACGACACCGATCTGC
>DATIMO010000480.1:0-4961 GCA_035475215.1 Acetobacteraceae bacterium
GCAGATGCCGTGGATTGGCATTCAGCGCATAGCCGAACAGGAAAAGCTGAATCAGAGGCAGCGCCACCGTCATTGCCACAGTGGCGCGGTCGCGGCGCATCTCGGTCCATTCCTTGCGCAGCACCGCGAACATGCGGGCGAACGAAAAACCGCTCATGACTCGGCCTCCTGCGCGTTCAGCAGATGGATGAATACGTCGTCGAGCCGTGCGGGCACTTCATTCCAGACAAGGCCAAGTTCATCCGCGACCTTTGCGGTCGCGGCGGCCAGAAGGGCGCGATCCATTCCGACGGCGCGCAGCGAGTGGCCGAACACCGCCGCGCTTTCCACGCCCGGGCGACCCCGCAGCCGGCGCCCAGCATCCTCCAGCGGTTCGCCAATGGTTTCAAACACCACCAGACCGGCATCATGCACGACCTGCTCAGCCGTTCCCTGCACGATCAGCCGCCCCCCGGCGAGGTACACCACGCGCTGGCAGCGCTCCGCCTCATCCATGTAGTGGGTCGAGACCAGAACCGTCATTCCCTCGGCCGACATGTCGCTGATCATGTCCCAGAATTCGCGGCGTGCTTTGGCGTCCACACCCGCGGTTGGCTCATCCAGCAGCAGCAGGCGCGGCCGGTGCAGCACGCAGGCCGCCAGCGACAACCGCTGCTTCCACCCGCCGGACAATTCTCCGGCGAGTTGGTTGGCGCGATCGGCAAGGCCGATGCGATCGAGTACGTCGGAAACCACACGACGGCGCGACGGCATCTGATAAAGACTGGCGACGAAATCGAGATTCTCGGCCACGGTCAGCCCGCCATACAGGCTGAACCGCTGGGTCATGTAGCCGACCTGCAGCCGAATCTCGGCGCTTTGGGTGATCAGGTTGCGACCGAGGCACGTGCCGCCGCCGGCATCCGGCTTCAACAGGCCGCATAACAGACGGATGGTCGTCGTCTTGCCGCTGCCGTTGCCGCCGAGAAATCCACAGATCTCGCCTTCCGGAACGGCAAGATCCAGACCATCCACAACCTTGCGGTTGCCGAAGCTCTTGCGCAGCCCGTGCACATCGATGGCGAGCGCGGTCATGATGCACCGAGCGGGCGGACAGTGACGGGCTGCCCCGGTTTCAGCAGCGTTTTTTGATCGCCGGTCGGATGCGCCTCGATCAGGTAGACCAGTTTGTGCCGCGTCTGCTCGCTGAAAATGACAGGCGGGGTGTATTCGGGCTGCGGCGCGACGAAAGACACTTTGGCGGTCAGACCGGCCGGGCAGGTATCGCAGGAAATGCCGACGCGGTCTCCCGGATGAAGATGCGGCAGCGCCGGTTCAGGGACGAAAAAGCGTACCAGGATGTGGTCCGGCGGCAGCAGCGAAACCACCGGGGCGCCGGCCGCCAGCGTCTCGCCCGGCCAGGCATAGACGTCGGCGACCAATGCGGTTGCATGGGCAACGACGTGCCGCTGTGCGAGGCGCCATTCAGCTTCCGCCAATTGCGCTTGCATCTGTTTCACGGTGGCCTGCTGCGCGGCGATCTCCTGCGTGCGCCCGGTGGGCGAACGCATCTGATCGAGTTTCGCCTGGGCGGCCTGAACCTTGGCGGCGGCCGACAGAGCGTCGGCCCGCGCCTGATCCAGTTGCTGGCGGGTACCGGCGGATGTTCGTGCCAGCGCCTCTGCGCGTTGCAGATCAAGCTGGGTGCGGTCGCGAATGGCGCGTAGATCGGCCAGGTCGGCTTCGGCCTGGGCAATTTCGGTCGCGCGGCTAGCGCCTTGAAGGTTCTGAAGCTGCGCCGCGGCTTGCGCGAGCTTCGCGGCCGCCTCATCGCGCGTGGCCCGATCGTAGGTGTCATCCTGCGCGAACAGCGGCGCGCCGGCTTGCACCGTGTCGCCGCGGTGGACCGCGAGCGAGGTCAGCAGCCCCTGCTGCGTGGGGGCGACTTTGACGTAATCGGCATCGACATAGCCCTGCCAACTGGCGGGAGCCGGCGTGGGGGCAAGCCGCCACCACGCGAACGCAGCGGCACCGGCAAATACGGCGATCGCAAGCGCCAGTTTGGTGCGGGTCATCGTTCGGTCTCGGCGGCCAGGCCGCGCAGAAAGACGCCCAGATGCGTCTCGATTACTTTGTGAGGATCGAACTGGATGTCGGTATGGCGGCCGAGCGAGTGCCGCCACAGCGCCATCAGCAGGATTGGCCCGATGAACAGTGGAATTACATCATGCGGGTCGACCTGGCGAAATTCGCCGCGGGCGATCCCGCGGGCGATCACGCCTTCGAGCATTGCCATGCCGCGGCTGGCGACTTCTTCGGCGTAGAGCCGGGCTATAGCCGGGAAATTGCCGGACTCGGCGAGTACCAGCTTGGGAATTGCAGTGATATCGCTGGCAATGAGTTGCTGTGCGCGGGCGGCGATTCGGCGCAGCAGCTCCGCGCTGGAGTCGGTGTGCCCGGCGATCATTGCCTCGATCGCGTCGAGATTGGGAACCAGGCGCTGGCGCACGACGGCGCGAAACAGGTCCTCTTTCGTTGGGAAGTACAGGTAGATCGTGCCCTTGCCGATGCCGGCGTGGGTGGCGACGTCCTCCAGCCGTGTGGCGGCGAAGCCGCGTTCGGTGAACAGCGCCAGGGCGGCGTCCACGATTTCGGCCGGGCGGGCGTGCTTACGGCGGGACCGGCGTTTCGGGTCGCTGAGCGTAGGTGACATAATGCTAACTTACTGACTGGTCAGTCAGTATGCAAGCCCTCGGCGTTCCGCCTCCGTTCTTGTTGGCGAACATTCGCCCAACCTCCGCCAGGGTGATCATCAGCGTCATCGGTTCGATGGGCGACGTATGGAAGCCATACCGCTCATAGAAACGCTTGGCTTCGGCTGAGATCGCGTGCACCAGGACGGCGCGAACGCCGATTGTCTCGCCGGCCGACAGGACACGTAACAGCGCATCCCGCAACAGGTCGGCGCCGAGGCCCTTTCCCTGCCATCGGCGATCGACGGCAAGCCGACCTAGCAGCACGACCGGAATCGGGTTCGGCATGTTTCGCCGCACCCGGCCCGTGGTAACGCCCGGGAGCACAGAACCGGCGGCTAAACTGTAATAGCCGACCACAAGCTGGGCTTCGCACAGAACGAAGGTCCGGGATCCGCCTTCATTTTCGTTGTGCAGAGCGCGGCGCTTCAGCCATTCATCGAGTGGTTCCACCCCGCAAGCAAACGCTTCAAGTCGGTGCTGCGACCCGAGCGGTTGCGGTGCCTCAAGCCGCTTGGGACCCGAAACAGGCTTGCTCATTCCTCCCAGGCTGGCGTGCGGCTGAGAAGCTGGCGCAGTCTGGGATTGTCTGCCGGGGGTCGGTCAAGCTCAGTTACGAATGCCTGCCAACATTCGTTATCAAGGACAATGACGCGGCGATCGGTCAGTGTCTCGACGGCTGCATGCAACCCGCTATCGAGCAGAAACTCGGTCAGCGTTTTGTTCGCCACCGCCGCCGCCTGCATCAGTGTCCGCTTGGCTGCCGGTGTCATGCGCAGGTCAACCCGTTCGGATCGGGTTTCGGATGTAGTGGTCATGACTTGTCGCCTGATTTCAAGAAGGCCGGTGTATTATGGGTACATTGTCAGGACAAACAAGTGGCGATGCCTGCGTGGAGCACGGCTGCTTTGGCGGACTGGTAGCCGGCCGCTTTCGCACCTGCCGCATCGGTCGTAGCCTTCCCACATACGCCCTGCATGGGAGAGCCACACATGGACGATATCGTCATCGTTTCCGCCGTCCGCACACCGGTTGGCAGCTTCAACGGCGTGTTCGCGACCGTTCCCGCCCAGATGCTTGGCACCGCCGCGCTGAAGACCGCGATGGAGCGGGCCAAGGTCGATCCGGACGAGGTGGACGAAGCCATACTGGGCCAGGTGTTGGGGGCCGGGACCGGCCAGAACCCAGCCCGCCAAGCGGCGCGCGCGGCGGGGTTGCCGGATTCCAAGACCGCGTTCGGCATCAATCAGGTATGCGGTTCCGGGCTGCGGGCCGTGGCCTTGGCAGCACAGCAGATCCGCACCGGGGAAAGCAGCATCGTGGCAGCCGGCGGCATGGAGAGCATGAGCCAGTCGCAGCACGCTGCCTATCTGCGTGCCGGCACCAAGATGGGCGGGGTGGAATTCATCGACACGATGCTGAAGGACGGGCTGTGGGACGCCTTCCACGGCTACCACATGGGCAACACCGCGGAAAACGTCGCCCGCGCCTACCAGATCACGCGCGAGGAACAGGACGCGTTCGCGCTCGGCTCGCAGCAGAAGGCGTCGGCGGCGCAGAAATCCGGCCGCTTTAAGGACGAGATCGCGCCGGTCACGGTGAAGGGCCGCAAGGGCGACACGATCGTTTCTGATGATGAATATATCCGCCACGACGCGAATGCCGAGACGATGGCGAAGCTGCGGCCGGCATTTTCGAAGGACGGGACGGTTACCGCCGGCAACGCGTCTGGCATCAACGATGGCGCCGCCGCCCTGGTGTTGATGACCGCGTCGGAAGCCGCGAAGCGTGGCCTGAAACCGCTGGCGCGCATCGCCGCGTTCGCCACAGCCGGTGTCGATCCGGCGGTGATGGGCACCGGGCCGATTCCGTCCACACGCAAGGCGCTGGGTCGTGCCGGCTGGAAGCCGGATGATCTCGATCTGGTCGAGGCCAACGAGGCGTTCGCCGCGCAAGCAATCGCGGTGAACAAGGATCTCGGCTGGGACACCAACAAGGTGAACGTGAACGGCGGCGCGATCGCGATCGGGCATCCGATCGGTGCATCCGGCGCTCGCGTGCTGACCACGTTGCTGCATGAGATGCAGAAGCGCGACGCGAAGAAGGGACTGGCGACGCTGTGCATCGGCGGCGGCATGGGCATCGCGATGTGTCTGGAACGGTAAGATTAGCTGACTTTTGCGTGTGACAATGTAGATAGACTAATCTTGAAACTACAAAGCCGTTCAT
>DATIMO010000481.1:0-6088 GCA_035475215.1 Acetobacteraceae bacterium
CGCTTCGACCGCACGAAACGCGGAGCCGTCCTTCGGTCCCTCAGTCGACGCCTTCACCGCGTCCGCCTGCGCCTTCCCCAGCGGCGTATCCGGGGTCGCCAGTTCCACGGCCGCGCGTTGCAGCAGGCGATCGACGCCGCCGAGGCGTTGCATCACCGCAGCGTCGGCGGCCCGGCCGCCAAGCGCACCCGCGGCGCCGACGCCAAGCAACCCGGCCAGCACGTGCCGGCGCGACCGGTCGCCCCGCAGCCAGGCATCCAGTTCGCGCGAAAGCATTGCCTCGTGATCCCGGTCGTTGCCCATTTTCGTTTCCTCCTTTTTCTTGTCAGTTCGCCGCCGCGTTCGCTTCGAGCCATGCCGTCAGCCGCGGATCATCGAATACCTGCGGATTGACCACACCGCCCGGCCGTTCACCGCGAAGCGCAGCAACGATACCACCCAAGCCGCTCTCGGCCAGGCCGGCGAAGCACTGATCGGTCCAGCACAGCGCGTGCGGCGTGACAATCGTGTTGTCCATCGTCAGCAGAGGATTGTGCGGATCAACAGGCTCGGTCTCGAACACATCGATCCCGGCGCCGGCAATGCGCTCTTCGCGCAGTGCCGATATCAGCGCCGCCTCGTCGACGATCGGACCCCGCGCTATGCTGATAAGGTAAGCGCTGCGCCGGATAAGCCCCAGTTCGCGCGCGCCGATCAGCCCCCGGGTCTGCTCGTTCAGCAGGCACATCACAACCACAAAGTCCGACTCGCGCAGCAAGGTATCCAGATCAACTGGCCGGCCACCTTCAGCGGAAATCACCGCCGGGTCCACGAACGGATCGCTGGCAAGCACATGCAGGCCGAACACCGGCGCCAGCCGCATGATCTCCCGACCGATATTGCCGGCGCCAATGATCCCCAGCGTGCGGCCGAGCAGCCCGGTGCCCATGTGGTTCGTTTTCTCTGCCCAGCGGCCCGCACGGGTCAGCCGATCCTTGACCCGCAGCTTCTGCGACAACGCCAGGACATAAGTGATTGCCGCGACCGCCACCGGCCGGCGCACGCCGTCAGGCTGGACGGTCACGATCACGCCGTTCTCGGTGCACGCCGCGACATCCACCGAATCGTACCCGACGCCGTGCCGCGCGATAATCCGAGTGCGCCCGTTGCCCTGCGCGAAGCTCGACTGCGTGACGAGCGGCGCATTGATGTAAAGCGCGTCGTAGCGCGCGAGATGCGTTGACGCGACTTCGGTTATTGAGTCCGGGAAATACTCCCATTCCACGTGCGGCCGGTCGAGCAGTGCGAGCGGCGCGGTGCCGAAACTGGGCTCGCCATCCGCGTTCAGTACATCGCGGGTGATGCCGACTCGAAAACGGGCCATGCCTCAGCCCTCCTTGCGTTGGGCAGCCTCGCGCAGCACCGAAAGCCCGCGCGACAGACCCTGTTGCAGCAAGCCCTGATCCGGCCCAACCGCCATCATGCGAAAGCCCTTGGCGTAATAGTCGCGCGCCCAGGTGTCGCCCATTGCCATGAACCCGGCAACCTTCTTATGCCGGCGGGCCGCGGCGATGATCTTCTCGACAGCGTTCAGGTAGTCGGGGTGGGTGAACTGTCCGGGAATGCCCATAAAATTGGTCAGGTCGAAATGACCCAGCCAGACCACGTCCACGCCATCCACGGCGGCGATCTCTTCCACGGCGGCCACGCCTTTCGGGGTTTCGATCTGCGCGATCACTTGCGTCCGGGACAGGATGGCCGCGATCTTATCCGCCACCGAGCCGGCTTCGTAGTCGTCATGCGCCATGCCGAAGCCGGCGCCGCGAACGCCTTTCGGCGGGTAGCGTGTTGCCGCCACGATCTCCGCGGCCTGGGTGGCGGATTCGACCATCGGGACCATGATGCCCATGGCGCCGGCATCGAGCACACGCGCGATGAAATGGTATTGCGTGGCGGGCACACGCACCATCGGAACGATATCGATCCCGCGACACCAGGCCATCTGCTGCTTGATGGTGTCGATCCCCGCGCCGCTGTGCTCCATGTCGTAAATCAGGAACTCGGCGCCGGCCGCGCGAATGATCTGGGCTATGCCGGGTGTGAAGAATTCAAACACCATGGCGCCAAAGGCCGGGTCGCCCTGGGCGAGGCGGTGTTTGACCGGATTTTCACGCATGACCCCGATCCTTCGATGTGCGTCCGGCATATCTGCCGGTTGTTCGCTGGCATTCGATCATGCCGCCGCGCAGCGGGTCAAACGCGATCTCGGATGCCGCTTGGCTGCACGTTCCCGACAGGCAGGCTGCCCATCCGGGAGACGGCCGGGACAGGCCCGCTGCGTGTGTCATGCCAGGGCTTGGCCCGGGCACCCATGTCGCCGAGCCGCGAGAGAATAGACGTGGGTGGCCGGCCTTCGCCGGCCATGACGAAAATCGGCGATACATGACTGACTACCAACCACCCCCTAGGCTGTTGCAGTCCCTGTCCGACCCGAGTACCAGCGGGCCTGCCGCAACAACCAAACAGGAGCACGCCAGAATGGCTTTCTACGAACTCCGTCAGTACAAGGTACGGCCAGGCAAGATGGACGACTGGGTCAGGATCATGGAACAGGAAATCATTCCGTTCCAGGTCTCCAAGGGCATGGTGGTCTGCGGCAGCTTCCGCGGCGAAACCGACGACACGACTTACATCTGGCTTCGCCGTTTCGACAGCGAGACGCAACGTGAGGCTTTATATAAGGCGGTCTATGAAAGCGATTTCTGGAAAAACCAGATCGCCCCGAAGGTGCCCGACTACCTGGACCGCCCGAACAACGTTATCACCCGTATCGTCCCGACCGCGAAGTCCTCGGTCCAGTAACCCGTCTCTGCACTGATCTCCGTATAGCGCCCGCACTCGAATTCCATTACCCATCGATCCGTGCGCCTGGTCCTGCCCGATGCGCCTGCCCTGGTCGCCGGCCACGGGTGCGCGGCGCTGCTCACCACGGACGGCGAGATCCTCACGCTCACCGCCGCCCAGCTTGCGCAACGACTGGCCGCGCTTGGCCCTCCGCTGCTGATCCACGCCCCCTCGACGTTCCGCCGCATCGGGCTTCGTCCGGCACGCTGCCTCGATCTGTTGGAACTGTTCGCCTTCGCCCTGCCCGCCCGCACTGCCGCACCCACGCCGCGCGGGCTGTGCCTGGCGCTCGATCTCGACCCGCCCACCGCCGGCCTGCAAGCCGAAGTCGCCGTGCTGCCCGATATCGCCGGCTTCCTGTTGCGCCGGCTGGCGGCCGGACGCGACCTGCCGATCAACCAGGATGCCGCCGCTCTGGCCGCACGCATGGGACAAGCCGGCTGGGGTTGGGCACCTTTCGTCATGGCCGCGCTCGGCCGGCCAGACGCCGTCCCATCGTCCGAGGCGCTGAAAGTCTGGAAGCGCCTGCCGGAATGGGAAGACGCCGCTCCGCTGCCGCCGCCCTCCGCCCATCCCATCGCCGACCGCGATGCACGCGCCCGACTGGCCGACATGCTGGGCCCGGACGCCGAGCAACGGCCCGGCCAATCCGACTACGCCGGCGCCGCTTCAGCCGCCTTCGCCCCGCGTGACACGCGCGGTGATCCGCATCTGGTGCTGGCCGAGGCCGGCACCGGGATCGGCAAGACGCTGGGTTACATCGCCCCCGCCAGCCTGTGGGCCGAAAAGAACCGCGGCGCCGTCTGGATCAGCACCTTCACCCGCCACCTGCAACGCCAGATCGATGCCGAACTGGCGCGACTGTTCCCCGATCCGGTGCGGCGTCGAAGGCGTGTCGTCGTCCGCAAGGGACGCGAAAACTACCTCTGTTTGCTGAACCTGGAAGACGCGATCGGCCCCACAATGACCAGCCTCATGCCGGGCTCGATCATTCCCCTCGGCCTGATCGCTCGCTGGGTGCTGACCACGGCGGACGGCGATATCCAGGGCGGCGACCTGCCTGGCTGGATGAGCGAGTTGTTCGGCACCGGCACCATTCTTGGCCTCGCCGATCGACGCGGCGAATGCATCCATGCCGGTTGCACGCACTGGCGCCGCTGCTTCATCGAGCACACGATCCACCGTGCACAGGCCGCGCAGCTTGTGGTGGCCAACCATGCGCTGGTCATGACGCAGGCCGCACACGGGTTCCAGTTCGGTGGTGGGCTGGACGATTCGACCATCCCCAGCCGCTACGTGTTCGACGAAGGCCACCACCTGTTCGAGGCCGCCGATTCCGCCTTCGCCGCCGTGCTGTCCGGGGTCGAAACCGCCGAGCTGCGCCGCTGGCTGCTGGGCGCGGAGGGCGGGAGATCCCGCGCGCGCGGCTTGCGGCGCCGTCTGGAAGATCTCGTTGCCGGACATCCGGCTCTGGAAACCATGCTGGACGCGGGCCTGCAGGCTGCCCGCGCGCTTCCGTCCCCCGGCTGGTCGCTGCGCCTGGCACAGGACACGCCCGAGCTGGCCGGGCTGGATGCGGGCCGGCCCAACCCGACCGAAGCGCTGCTGCACCTGTTCCGCCGTCAGGTTCTGGCGCGGGCGCCTGGTGACGGCACGCCCTCGCGCGGCCCGCTGGATTGCGACCTGCACCCGGCCATTCCCGAACTGCACGCCGCCGCGGACCGTCTCGGCCGCGCCTTGGCCCGTATCACCGAGCCGCTCTCGTTGCTGCGCGAACGACTGTTGGCTCGCCTGGAGGACGAGGCCGAGGACCTGGATAGTGCCACGCGCAACCGGATCGAGGCGGCGTGCCGATCGATCGCCCGCCGCGCGCTGGGCCCACTTGCGGCATGGCAGGCAATGCTGCGCGATCTGGCGGCCCCGCCGCCGGAGCCGGGAACCCGCCCGGATCACGTCATGTTCCTGCGCCTGGACCGGCGCGATGGCACCGATCGCGATGCCGGGCTGCATCGCCACTGGCTGGACCCGACGGTTCCATTCGCAATGAGCCTCGCGGCACCGGCGCACGGGCTGCTGGTTACCTCTGCAACCCTGCGTGATTCCGGCGATTTCGACCCGGAATCCGCCTGGGCGGCCGCCGAGGCGCGGATCGGTGCCCCTCACCTGCCCTCGCCGGCGATTCGCGCGGCGCTGGCGAGCCCGTTCGATTATGGCGCGCAGACTCGCGCCTTCATCGTCACTGACCTGCCGCCGGGCAATATCGGCGCGCTGGCCGCAGCCTATCGCGCACTGTTCGTGGCCGCGGGCGGTGGCGCGCTTGGGCTGTTCACCGCCATCAGCCGGCTGATCGCCGTGCATCAGCGCATCGCGCCGGAATTGGAGGCGGCCGGCCTGGCGCTTTATGCGCAACATGTGGATGCGATGGACAACGCGACACTGGTCGATATCTTTCGCACCGAGGAAGAAAGCTGCCTTCTGGGCACTGACGCGATGCGCGACGGCGTGGACGTGCCCGGCCGGGCGCTGCGACTGGTTGTGTTTGAAAAGGTGCCCTGGGCGCGACCGGATATCCTGCATCGCGAGCGGCGCATTCATCTTTCGGCCGGCGATCCCAAAGCCTACGACGACCGGCTCGCGCGACTGCGTCTGCGCCAGGCGTTCGGCCGGCTGATCCGCCGCGCCACGGACCGCGGCGTGTTCGTGCTCCTGGACCGGCAGACGCCGAGCCGGATGTTGTCAGCGTTTCCGGCGGGGGTTGAGGTGCGGCGTGTGGGGTTGCGGCAGGCGCTGGAGGAGACGCGAGCGTTTTTGATTGGAAGTGCGGTGGTATGATAATCGGGAAGTGATGGCAGGACGCTTTCAGTATTCCAACCCGGTCCCAGCCGGCAACGAACCGGAGCCATTCTAGTATCATTGCTTCTGATCTTGGGTTTTCTGAACATCTCGGTCCAGGTGAGTGCCCTGCACCCTCTGAGCACTTTCCCTCGCCCGCCGCTCGAACTCGAAATCTCGGGTTGCGTCGCGGGCTTGTGAGAAGGTTTGCCGAGCGTCTTCAGAGTTCCCGACCTCCCGACCTGCCTACACGGGCAGTGATCCGGTCACATTTGGGGCACCATCGCGTCCGCAGGTCGTTATGGTCGGATGCGATGGAATTTTGAGTTGGCCAGGGCGCGCGTGCTCCAGAGGCTGATGGCTCGGGCACGTG
>DATIMO010000482.1:0-4868 GCA_035475215.1 Acetobacteraceae bacterium
GAGGCTGGCCGAGGCGGCGCGTGCAGAGCTGACAGCACAGGCCGGCAAGTTCCGCGACCTGGAGCTGCGCACGATCACCGTGCCGGAGGGTGGCGATTCCGGCACCCGGCTGTTCTCCGCCATCGAGCAGGGTCTGGCCGATATTCCACGAGCCCGCTTCGCCGGTACCGTCGCGATAACCGACGGTCAGGTGCACGACATACCGGCAGCCTTGCAGGATGCCTCGATCGGCGGTGCGCCGCTCAATGTGCTGATCCCCGCCAAAGGCGAGGAAGTGGACCGGCGGTTGCGGGTCATCGAGGCGCCCAGCTACGGCATCGTCGGCAAGAATGTGACCCTGCGGTTCGCAGTTGACGATCTGGGCGTCAACGATCAGGGCAAGGCCGCTCGCCTCACCATCCGTCGCGACGGCGATCCGCCCCTTGTCGAAAGCGTGCCGGTCAACAAGCCACAGAGTTTCGACGTGCCGATCACCCGCGCCGGCCCAACGGTCATCGAGCTGGCGGCCGACAAGCTGAATGGCGAGGTTTCCACCCTGAACAACCGCGCGGTGGTGGAAATCAACGGCGTGCGCGACCGGCTGCGCGTGCTGCTGATTTCCGGCGAACCGCATCCCGGCGAGCGTACCTGGCGGCGGCTGCTGAAAGCCGATCCCGCAGTCGATCTGGTGCATTTCACGATTCTTCGCCCACCGGAAAAGGACGATCTGACGCCACTGAACGAGCTGTCGCTGATTGCCTTTCCGGTCCGCGAGCTGTTCCAGCAGAAGATCAAGCAATTCGACCTGATCATTCTCGACCGGTTTCAGAACAGCGGACTTCTGCCTCTGCCCTACCTCGACAACATAGCCCAGTACGTGCGCCAGGGCGGTGCCCTTCTGCTGAGCGTCGGGCCGGAATTTGCCGGTGTAACCAGTCTGGCCGAAACGCCGTTGGGCGACGTGCTGCCGGCCGCGCCGGCGCCATACGATGCCGTGGTGAACGGCGAATTCCGTCCCCGGGTGACCGCTTTGGGCGCCCGCGATCCGGTCACCGAATCGCTCACTGGCGCGAATCCGCCCGGCAGCGCCGATGCAGCACCGAGTTGGGGCCCATGGTATCGCCGTATCTCGGCCTTGGACGTGCGCGGGCAGGTGCTCATGGGCACGCCGGACGGCAAGCCGCTGCTGATCCTGGATCGTGTCGGCTCCGGCCGCGCGGCGCTCCTGCTGTCCGATCAGATTTGGTTGTGGTCGCGCGGCCATCAGGGCGGCGGTCCGCAAGCCGAATTGCTGCGTCGCATCGCGCATTGGCTGATGAAGGAGCCGGACCTGGAAGAGAACGCCATCACCGCGCGCGTCGCCGACGGGCATCTGTCGGTGCAGCGCCGGTCGATCGACGTTGCTCCCCCGGGCAACATCACGGTGACTGATCCGGACGGCAATACCAGGACCGTGCCGCTGGTCCAGGAAACACCAGGGCGCGCGAAGGCCGATCTGCCGGCCACAACGCCCGGCGTGTGGCGGGTAACTGATGGACCCCGAACGGCTTATGCCGCTGCCGGCGCATCCAACCCATTGGAAATCGCCGACCTGCGGGCCACTGCCACCAAGCTCGCCAAACTCGTGCGCGAATCCGGCGGCGGCGTGCACTGGCTGGATAGCGGGCATGCCGACGCCCCGCCCGTTATTCCGGAGCTTCGCCGCACCGAAGCGGATCGCACCGCATCCGGCGATAGTTGGGTGGGGCTGCAACGCCGCCATGACCACGTTGTGACCGGCATTGCGTCGCTCCGGCTGTTGCCGGCCTGGGCTGCACTGCCGCTCATGCTCGGTCTGCTGATCATAGCGTGGCGACGCGAGGGCACGTGACCGCGGGCAGGGTTTCGGCGCGGGTAGCGGGGACCTAAATCAAGAGAGACACACACCGGGTCGTTGGTGCGAAAGGATCGTGTCTTCCAGATTTCTGATCCAAATGAATGGGGCTCCGCGCCCGGTTCCTCCGCCCCGATGACGCCAGTGCTGGCGCTGGTCGGGTTCGTCGGGCTGTGTTTGCTGGTGTTCGCGACGGATTCGGCACTGGCATCGGCCGCCTTTCATGGATGGTATCTGTCGCTGACCCGCCCACCGGGAACGCCGCCGAGGTGGGTGTTCGGGCCGATCTGGGCCGTGCTGTATATCTCGATGGGAGTTGCCGCGTGGCTGGTCTGGCAGCGCGCGGTAACCAACCGTCCATTGCGGCTCTGGGGCTGGCAACTCGCGCTGAACGCGCTCTGGCCGACCGCCTTTTTCGCGTTGCATAGCCAGCTTTTCGGGCTGGCGGTAATTCTCGTCCTGATCCCGCTTCTGGTGCTCACGATCCGCAGTTTCGCGGCGGTAAACCGGGCTGCGGCCTGGCTGGTAGTTCCTTATTTGGCCTGGAGCGGGTATGCTCTGTATCTCGATGCCGGATTCTGCTTGTTGAATCCGGGCTGAGCAAGATGGGGGGCGTATGGAGTTCCGGAATATGCGCGTGATTGCGCGCGTCGCCGGCGTGGTTGCGACCTGTGCAACCGCGCTGATATTGGCTCAGGCAGCCGACGCACAAATGAGCTTGCCGCCAAGCGTCGGTCAGTTTCAGGGCATCACCGGCGCCCCGGCGTTCGGCAATCAGACTCCGTCCCAACCTGGCTATGCTCGGTCCGGCCCCCCAGCCCCCGCCGGTTTGCCCGGCGCCCAGAGCGCCCCAAATGCGGTGGCGCCACCGTCACAACCCGCGGCAATGATGGAGCCGACCGATGCATTGTTCGACGCGATCAACCGTGGCGACATCGCAGCGGCACGTGATGCAGTCAGCCGCGGTGCCGATATGGGCGGCCATAATCTCCTGGGTATGACGCCGATCCAGCTTTCCGTCGATCTGGCTCGCAACGACATCACCTTCATGCTGCTTGCCGCTGGCGGCGGCCAGAGCACTTCGCCCGGCGGCCCCAGTGCAGCGCAACTACTTGCCGGCAAGGCACCCGCCAAACCGGTCAGACAGGCCGAGCGCAAACCG
The DNA here is from genome assembly GCA_035475215.1 of Acetobacteraceae bacterium. Classification (GTDB taxonomy): domain Bacteria; phylum Pseudomonadota; class Alphaproteobacteria; order Acetobacterales; family Acetobacteraceae; genus DATDIC01. The sequence continues at coordinate 3,015 of DATIMO010000482.1, forward strand.
GCCAGGCAAGTGCAGACTGTCGCGGCGCCCGCACCGCCGCAGACCCCGCGCCTGTTTGCCGGAAACGGTGGCACGCCGATTCCAAACGCCGGATTCCTCGGCTTCGATCCAGGGCGCTGAAGACGCGGCAACCGCTGAGGGTCCGATGCAGCCGAACGGCAACGCCGCGGCATATTTCGTCGATCGTCTTACCGAAGCCGGGCGCGGCGACGCCACTGCCTTCATCGATCCATCCCGCAGTCTGACCTATTCCGGATTGCGCGCCGCCAGCAGCCGTTTCGCAATCGCGCTGCGCGACGCCGGAATTGCTCGCGAACGCCGCATCGCTTTGGTATTGCTGGATACGATCGATTTCCCCATCGCGTTCTGGGGTGCGCTGCGCGCCGGTGTGGTTCCCGTCCCCGTCAATACGCTGCTGACCCCGGAGCAGACGGGCTACGTACTTGCCGACAGCCGGGCCGAGGCGCTGGTGATCTCGGCACCGTTACTGCGAGGCCTGCGTTCTGTGCTGGCAGATCTGCCGCAACTCCGCCGCATCATCGTCGCCGCACCCAACGGATCGACACCGGAGTTGATAAAAGGCGAAACCGGTTTTGCCGATTTCCTCGCTGCCGGACAAGACACCATGCCGCCGGCGCAGGCGTCGCCGGACGAGGTGGCGTTCTGGTTGTACTCGTCCGGGTCGACCGGGCAGCCGAAGGGTGTGAAACACGTCCATTCCAGCCTGCTGGCAACAGCGGAGACGTACGGCGCGCAAGTGCTGGGCATCCGGCCGGACGATCTGGTGTTCTCGGCCGCGAAACTGTTCTTTGCTTACGGGCTGGGCAACGCAATGACATTTCCCATGTCGGTTGGTGCTGCCGCGGTGTTGCTGCCCGACCGCCCGACGCCGGAGGTGGTGCTGGCGACCATGCGCACCGCCCAGCCTACTATCTTTGGCGGCGTGCCGACGCTCTTTGCATCCCTGCTGGCACATCCCCTGATCGGCCCAGGAGCCGGCTCCGACCGCCTGCGCCGCTGCATCTCCGCCGGCGAGGCACTGCCGGAAGCCGTTGGCCAGCGCTGGCGCGAAACCGTCGGAACCGACATCCTGGACGGGCTCGGGTCCACCGAGATGCTGCATATTTTCCTTTCCAACCGACCGGACGATGTGCACTACGGCACCTCCGGCCGCCCGGTGACGGGCTACGAGGTAGAGATTGTCGATGATGCCGGCGCACCAGTGCCCGACGGCGACAGCGGCGAGTTGCTGGTGCGCGGGCCGAGCGCCGCCGACGGTTACTGGAACCAGCGCGATAAGACCCGCCGCACCTTTCAGGGCGAATGGACACGTACCGGCGATACCTATGTTCGCAATGCCGACGGAACATACCGTTATTGCGGTCGCGCCGATGACATGATGAAGGTGGGCGGCATCTGGGTGTCGCCGTTCGAGGTAGAGGCCGCGCTGATCTCCCACGCCGCCGTGCTGGAAGCAGCGGTCGTCGGCCACCCGGACGAGTTGGGATTGATCAAGCCCCGCGCCTTCGTCGTGCTGCATCCCTCGGCAGTGGAAACGCCTCACAATGCACTGCATGAGCAGCTCAAGGCCCACGTTCAGGCAAAGGTGGGGGTCTGGAAATATCCGCGCTGGATAGACGTCGTGGAATCCCTCCCGAAGACCGCCACCGGCAAGATCCAACGCTACAAGCTTCGTCTTCTGGCAAAATGACCAACACGAGCCTTCCCCCTCCCCTTGCGGGCTTGAGCCGCGAAGCGGACCAAGGCCAGCGGGAGGCGTCAGCGTCACATCGGCGCGGCCCCCTGGCTCTCTCCATCAACAAAACCGTCGAAGCCGCCCACTGGGGTCCGGAC
>DATIMO010000483.1:0-6759 GCA_035475215.1 Acetobacteraceae bacterium
CGCGCTCCAATACAGTGCCTTGATCGGGTCGATGGACGTGAGATTCAGCACCACTCCGATCAGCATGCCCAGCGCGATGGTTGTGTAGAACGCCTTCGCGCGATTCGGCTTTTTCGCCAACCCGACGCGCCAGTGCAGCAACTCGCCGATCGCATAGGCGGCCGAGCCGGCAAGCGCAGGGAGAGCCAGCATCCCTGTCCCGATTATTCCGGCGGCAAAGATCACGAAGGTGAACGGGCCGGCTACCGCGCGCAACGCCTCGGCGGCCTGGGCCGAGGTCTGGATAGCGGTCTGCCCGTTCGCGTGCAGCGTGGCGGCCGTCGTGACGACGATGAACAACGCGATCAGGTTGGAGAGGCCCATACCGAGATAGGTATCGATGCGGATACGCGTGAATTCCTGCGGGGCATCCGCCGGGGCGCTTTTCAACGGACGGGCTTCCGGCCTTTCCTGTTCATTCTCAACTTCCTGCGCCGCCTGCCAGAAGAACAGATAAGGGCTGATGGTCGTACCGAGCACCGCGACGATCGCCATCAGATAGCCCGCATCGGACGAGAGCGGCGGGTGAATGATGGCTCGGACCAGGTCAGCCCAGGAGACATGCACGACGAAGGCGCAGATCACATAACTGAACAGCGACAGGGACAGCCATTTCAGAATGGAGACGTAGCGCGCATAACGGGTGAAGATCTGCAGCGCACCCGAGAGCACGCCGAACCCGGCCACATAAAGCAGCGCCGGCCCGTCAATCAGCAGCTTGAGGGCGGCCCCCATGGCGCCAAGATCGGCACCGAGATTGATGATGTTGGCGCCAACGAGCAGAAACACCAGGCTGCCGGACAACCAGGCCGGGTAGTACCGACGCAGGTTGCCGGCAATGCCGGTTCCGGTGACACGGCCGATACGGGCGCTGATCTCCTGGATCGCGGCCATCAGCGGATAGCTGATGACCAGGGTCCAGGCCAGGCCGAAGCCGAACTGCGCTCCGACCTGCGAGTAGGTCGCGATGCCGCTGGGATCGTCATCCGAAGCGCCGGTGATCAGGCCGGGGCCGATGATCTGGATTAGCTTCGGGCGTTCCGGCTGCTTGGAAAACGCGGCGGTCGTTGCTTCTGCCACTGGCGTCAGCGCCGCCCCAGAAGCAGCGCCAACACGCAGCCGATCGCGCCGGCGATCAGCAGAGAAATCACCGGTTGCTTTTTCACCGAATCGCTGATCATCGCGGCCATGTCCAGCGCCTGCTCTCGTGCCTGGCCATAGGCATCCTGGGCCATGGTCGCGGTTTGCCGGGCGGTGGTTTCCACTCGGGTCCTGGTGTCATCGACGACTGCGGCAGCGGCTTCCTGCGCCTCGGCGCGGCGATCGGTCATTTCGGGTTCCTTCGGAGTGGTTCGTCGCCGCAATGCATGAAGCCCGAATACGAGGACGATTTGTCGGCAGAGGGGCCGAATTGTGATTGTCACGTTCCAGAGGTCACGACGGCGCGAGCGCGGGGGAGTGTGGATGCTTCCGGTCGGCATCCAAGTGCTCTACCCTGCGTCGGAGCAGGACGGAGGACGCGATGGCTGATCTCGCGGTTACCCGACCAGACAGCGGATTGCCGCGGTCTTCGTGGCCGGCCGGTCTGACGCGCGTGCCGTTCCGGATGTATCAGGACCCGGACCTACTGGCGCGCGAGCAGGCCGAGCTGTTTGCCGGCGCCACCTGGAATTTCCTGTGTCTGGAAGCCGACCTGCCGCAACCGGGCGACTGGCGCACCAGTTGGGTCGGCAGAATGCCGGTGGTTGCGGTGCGGGCAGAGGACGGCGAGATCTGCGCGTTCGAGAATCGCTGTGCGCATCGGGGGGCGCTGATCTGCCTGGACGATTGCGGTCACGCCAAGGATTTCACCTGCGTCTATCATGCGTGGCGTTACGATTTGCGCGGCAATCTGACATCGGTGGCGTTCCGTCGCGGCGTGAACGGCAAGGGCGGCATGCCGGAGTCGTTCCAGCCGGAAGCACATGGCCCGCGCAGGTTGCGTACCACCACGATTTGTGGGTTGGTGTTCGGCACGTTGTCGGCGGCGACGGTGGATTTCGAGACCTATGTCGGCCCGGAGGTGATGGCGAATATTCGCCGGATTGCCGGGCGAAAGCTGGAGGTTATCGGGCGATTCACCGAGGTGCTGCCGAACAACTGGAAGCTGTACGCCGAGAACGTGCGCGACACGTATCACGCCAGCCTGCTGCACGTGTTCTTCGCCACGTTCCGCATCAACCGGCTGAGCCAGGGCGGTGGGGTGGTTGTCAGCCCGGATGGCGGCAGCCATGTTTCGACCACCCTGGCGCCGACCGAAGCAACCGATACCGCCTATTCCGGGTTGCGGTCGGTGGATGACGGGCTTCGCCTGAGCGATCCCAGTCTGCTGGATTATGTCAACGAACATGATGATCGTATCCAGCAGCAAATACTCAGCGTGTTCCCGAGCTTCGCCATGCAGGCGACGCAGAACGTGATGGCGGTGCGCCAGTTCGTTCCGCGCGGCGTTTCGCAGACCGATCTGAACTGGATCTATTTGGGTTATGCCGACGATTTGCCGGAGATGCGAATGCGGCGGTTGCGACAGCTCAATCTCGCGGGGCCGGCCGGATTCGTGTCGATGGAAGACGGTTGCATCGGTGGCTTTGTCGAGCGGGGGGCGGCTACGGCGCCGGGCGAGACGTCCGTTCTCGAGATGGGCGGTGCCGAGGCTGCGAGCCAACCCACGCGGGCCACCGAGGCGTCGGTCCGCGGATTCTGGAAACGCTGGCGCGCCGTGATGGACATCTGACGTGACCGGCGATTCCGACCTGCTGTTCCGTCTGGCGGCGCTGAACGCCGCATACGCCCGGGCAATCGATGCAGACCGGCTGGAGAGCTGGCCGGAGTTCTTTGTCGAGCGGTGCTTGTACAAGGTCACATCCGCAGATAATCATCGGCAAGGTTACGCGGCGGGGATCATTTACGCCGATTCACGGGCGATGCTGGTGGATCGGATTACAGCGCTGCGCCAGGCCAATGTGTATGAGCGGCAGGCATATCGCCACATCGTGGGAATGCCGACACTGCTTGACGTTGTGGCGGATACGATCGAGGCAGAGACCCCATTCGTGGTGGTACGAACCATGCGCGATGGCCGAATGGACCTGTTCGTGACCGGCCTTTATCTTGACCGCGTCCATGATAGTGGCGGCGTGTTGCGGTTTGTCGAACGCGTCGTGGTGTGCGACAGTTCGCGGTTCGATACGCTGGTGGCAATCCCGCTCTGATCCGGCGCCTATCGCGACCATCTGCCTTGACGCGCGCGGCCTGTATTCGCAGGCTCGGTCCCGGGCAGCGGCAAGCCTGCTGGAAAAGGGGGGTTTCATGATGCGACGCACAACCACGGCGGGTCTTGGAGTGCTGGCTGGGCTTACCCTGGCAGCCGGACCGGCGCCGGCAGCGCCGTTCAAGTGCCCGCATGTCGGCGGAGATTTCGTTTTCGGCCAGGAGGCGAACGTCAACAGCCTGGACCAGATGACGTCAGCCACGATCTCCACTCGCAACATCGCCATGAACATTTTCGAAGCGCTGATGACGCGCGACGAGAACAATAATCCGATCCCCGATCTGGCGGACTCCGTGACGGAATCACCGGACCACATGACATATACGTTCAAGTTGCGGCAGGGCGTGCATTTCCAGAACGGCAAGCCGATGACGTCGGCGGACGTGGCGGCTTCGTTTGAGCGCTACAACAAGGTGGGGCTGGAACGCAGCACGCTGGAAAACGTGGATCGCTGGGACACGCCCGATCCGAGCACCTTTGTGATCCACATGAAGAAGGTGCAGCCGACATTCCTGACGCTGCTGAGTTCGTTCAGCGTGCCGATCGTGATCATCCCGGCCGAGGACAAGGACGTACCGGCGATGCAGCTCAAGCCGGTGGGCACCGGTCCGTTCGAGCTGGTGCAATCGGTGCCCGGCAGTTTTCTCAAGCTGAAACGGTACGACGGTTACGTGCCGAATACGCATTTCGAGCAGAAGACCGGTTTCGGCGGCTACAAGCAGGCCTGCTTCGACACGGTGACGTTCCGTATCGTGACGGAGCCAGGGGCGCGGGTCGCCGGACTGAAGACGGGGGAATTGCAGGGGGTGGAGGACCTGCCGACCAAGTCGCTGGAAGGGCTGAAGAACGACAAGAACATCACGCTGATCCCGCTGAAGAACTGGTGGATCCAAATCGCCACGCCGAACACGGGGTTTCCGCCGACCGACAATCTGGACTTCCGCAAGGCCGTGCAGGCGACGCTGAACATGGATGACATCATGGAGGCGGCGACTGACGGCAATTACCGGTTGAACGTCGGTTATCAGTACCCGAACCAGCCCGACTACAGCGATGCGGGTAAAGCAACGTACAACATCCATGACCCGGCGTTGGCGAAGAAATATCTGTCGCAGTCCGGCTACAAAGGCGAGCCGGTGATACTGCTGACCGACAAGGATTATGCGCCGATGTACAACTCGGCGCTGGTCATGGCGGAGCAGTTGAAGGCGGTCGGGATCAACGCGCAGCTGAAGGTGGTCGATTGGCCGACATCCGTGCAGATTTCACAGAAGGATGATACGGGGTGGAACTTCTTCTTCACCGGTTGGGGCACGCAACCGGCGCTCGGGTCGCTGGCAACGATGGTGTTCTTTGCGCAGCCGATTCCGGTGTATCGGCCGGCCGCGGGCAAGGCAGATCCCGAACTGCTGAAGCTGTGGACCGAGATGAACACTGTGCCGACTGATGAAGAGCGCCAGAAGGTGTTCGCGGAGATGCAGAAATACACGCTGGAGCAGGTGTATGCGGTGCCGTTCGGGTCACTGACCAAGGTGCAGGCGGTGCGGTCGAACGTGCAGGGATTTGTGCCGTTCCGCATTCCGCGCATGTCGAACGTGTGGTTCGAGAAGTGAGGGGGTTCGCCCCCTCCCCCTGCCTTGGTCCGCTTCGCGGCCCAAGCCCGCAAGAGGAGGGGGTTGTGTTCGGCCGATGATCACGGTACTGATTCGCCGGCTTGGCAGTGCTGTTCCGATCCTGGCGATCGTGACGCTGATCACGTTTGGCATGATCCATATGATCCCCGGTGATCCGGCGGCGGCGATTGCGGGGATCACGGCCACGCCCGATCAGGTGGCGCAGATTCGGCATAATCTGGGTCTCGATCAGCCTATCATGACGCAGTTGGTGCATTGGTACACGAATCTGCTGCACGGCGATCTGGGCACGTCGTTGCTGCTGGGCCAGCCGGTGCTGCATGTGGTGGCGGTCCGGTTGCCGGTCACGATCGGGCTGTCCGCCTATGCGCTGGTGATCACGCTGATCCTCGGGCTGGCCAGCGGCATCATCGCAGCGCTGCGGCAGAACAGTTGGGTCGATCAGGCGGCGATGGTGTTCGCAATGTTCGGCATCTCGGTGCCGAATTTCTATCTCGGCTTGCTGATGATCATTGTCTTCGCGGTCGATCTCGGCTGGGTGCCGAGCGGCGGTTATGTTGCGTTCGCGGAAGATCCCGCGGGTTGGCTGGTGTCGATGACGCTGCCGGCTGTGTCGCTGGCCCTGTTGCTGACCGGACTGCTGGCCCGCATCACCCGTTCGACCATGCTGGAGGTGCTGCGGCAGGACTACATCCGAACCGCGCGAGCGAAGGGCTTGTCGTCACGAAAAGTGGTGATCAAGCACGCACTGAGCAACGCGCTGATCCCGATCGTGACGGTGATCGGCATCATTGTCAGCCTGCTGATATCCGGTTCGGTGGTGACGGAGACGCTGTTCTCCATTCCGGGGATGGGCCAGTTGCTGACCCAGGCGGTGCTGAACCGTGATTATCCGATGGTGCAGGGCGGATTGCTGATCGTAACAGCGCTTCTGGTGCTGGTGAATATTGGCGTCGACGTGCTGTATGCGTTCCTTGACCCACGGGTGCGTTACGATGCCGCCTGATATCGCCGTCGGCGCCGCGTTTCTGGGGGAGGTCGAGGAACCGGCCCGACGTCATCCGGCCGCCGTTGCGCTGCAGCGGTTACTGCATCATCGGCTATTTGTGAGCGGACTGGTGCTGTTCGTGGTCTTCCTGCTGGCCGCTGCGTTGGCGCCCTGGATCGCGCGGGTCGATCCCAACAAGCTGTCGATGCGGCAGACCTTCCAGCCACCCGGTTGGGCGCATCCGTTCGGCACCGATAATTTCGGTCGCAGCCTGTGGTCCCGCGTGATCTGGGGGGCGCAGCTTTCGATGCTGATCGGCACCAGCGTGGTTGCGATCAATGCGGTCGTCGGCACCGCCATCGGCGCCGCCGCTGGCTATTTCCGCCGGATCGACAACATGGTGATGCGGGTGAACGACGCGCTGATGGCGTTTCCGGCGATTCTGCTGGCGATCGCAGTCACGTCCGTGTTGGGGCCGTCGATCGGCGACGTGATTATTGCGCTTGGTATCGTCTATACGCCGCGCACGGCACGGATCGTGCGGTCCTCGGTGATCGTGCTGCGAGAAATGGAGTATGTACAGGCTGCGGTGGCGGCCGGCGCGGGGCACTGGCGCATTCTGCGCCGTCATATCCTGCCCAACGCGATGGCGCCGCTGATCGTGCAACTGAGTTTCCTGTTCGCATACGCCGTACTGACCGAAGCGACATTGAGCTTCCTGGGCGTCGGCGCGGTGCCGCCGACACCGACCTGGGGCAACATCATGGCAGACGGGCGACAGTACATGA
>DATIMO010000484.1:0-4491 GCA_035475215.1 Acetobacteraceae bacterium
GAAGGGGAAGCGGGCTTGCGGGCGGCGCTGGAGCGGATCCGCCGCGATGCGGAGGAAGGCGTGCGCGCCGGGTGCACGCATGTCATCCTGACCGACGAGAATGACGGTCCGGATCGCGCGCCCATCCCGATGATTCTGGCAACGGGAGGCGTTCACACGCATTTGGTGCGCCAGTCGCTGCGCACCTTCACCAGCCTGAACGTGCGCTGCGCCGAGTGCATGGACGTGCATTATTTCGCCGTGCTGATCGGCGTCGGCGCCACCACGATCAATGCGTATCTGGCACAGGAATCGATCGCCGATCGGCATCGCCGCGGGCTATTTGGCTCGATGACGCTGAAGGACGCGGTCAATCGCTACAAGAAGGCGGTCGATAAGGGCCTGCTGAAGGTCATGTCGAAGATGGGGATTAGCGTGATCTCGTCCTACCGCGGCGGCTACAATTTTGAGGCGATCGGGTTGTCGCGTGCGCTGGTGGCTGAGTTCTTCCCTGGCATGCCGTCGCGTATATCGGGCATCGGACTGCCGGGTATCGCCCGCAAGGTGCTGGATCAGAACGAAATCGCCTGGAACGCCGACGTGGTCACGTTGCCGGTCGGCGGCATCTATAAGCTGCGCCGCCATGGCGGCGAGGCGCACGCGTTCGACCCGACGCTGATCCACACGTTGCAGAGCGCGGTGGCAAGCGATAGCTATGCGACGTATCGGCGCTATGCCGAAGCGGTGCGCAAGCTGCCTCCGGTGGCATTGCGCGATCTGCTCGACTTCCGCACCGACAACGTGAAGCCGATCCCGGTCGATGAGGTCGAGAGCATCACTGAAATACGCAAACGGTTGTGTGCGCCCGGTATTTCCTTGGGCGCGCTGTCGCCCGAAGCGCATGAAACACTGTCGATTGCGATGAACCGCATCGGCGCCAAGTCCGATAGCGGCGAGGGTGGCGAGGACCCGGCGCGCTATAAGCCGCGGGCCAACGGCGACAACGCGTCGTCGGCGATCAAGCAGATTGCGTCCGGGCGTTTCGGGGTGACGGCAGAATTTCTGAACAACTGCCGCGAGATCGAGATCAAAATCGCTCAGGGCGCGAAACCCGGGGAAGGCGGGCAGTTGCCGGGGATCAAGGTCTCGGCGCTGATTGGCCGGTTGCGGCATTCCACGCCGGGCGTGATGCTGATCAGCCCGCCGCCGCATCACGACATCTATTCGATCGAGGACCTGGCGCAGCTTATCTATGACCTGAAGCAGATCAATCCGGATGCAACGGTCTGCGTGAAGCTGGTGGCGCGGTCGGGGATCGGCACCATTGCCGCTGGTGTGGCGAAGGCGAAAGCGGATGCGATCCTGATATCCGGCCATTCGGGCGGCACCGGTGCCAGCCCGCAGAGTTCGATCAAGTATGCCGGTCTGCCATGGGAGATGGGATTATCCGAAACGCATCAGGTGCTGATGCTGAACCGGTTGCGGCATCGGGTTAAGCTGCGCACCGACGGCGGCGTCAAGACCGGGCGGGACGTGGTGATCGCCGCGATGCTGGGGGCGGAGGAGTTCGGCATCGGCACCGCCAGTCTGATCGCGATGGGCTGCATCATGGTGCGGCAGTGCCATTCGAATACATGCCCGGTCGGTGTCTGCACGCAGGATGAGAAGCTGCGGGCGAAGTTCGACGGCAGCCCGGAGAAGGTGATCAACCTGTTCTCGTTCATCGCCGAGGACGTGCGCAATATCCTGGCGCAGCTTGGCGTGCGTTCGCTGAAGGACGTGATCGGGCGGACCGACATGCTGCATCAGGTCAGCCGGGGTGCGGATATATTGGACGATCTGGACCTCAATCCGTTGTTGGCGCAGGCGGATCCGGGTCCGTTCGCGCGGTATTGCACGCTGGAAGGCCGCAACGAGGTTCCGGAAACGCTGGACGCGCAGATGATCGCCGATGCCGCAGCGCTGTTCGAGCATGGCGAGAAGATGCAGCTTCAGTACACCATCCGGAACACGCACCGGGCGATCGGGACGAAGATTTCGTCTCGGATCACGCGGCGGTTCGGGATGGCGGGGCTGCAACCGGGGCATCTGACGGTGCGGCTGCGTGGATCGGCGGGGCAGTCGCTGGGTGCTTTCGCCGTGCAGGGTCTGAAGCTGGAAGTGTTCGGCGATGCCAACGACTATGTCGGCAAGGGGCTGTCCGGGGCGACGATCGTGGTGCGGCCGGCGCCTTCGTCCGCATTGCGCAGCGACCAGAACACGATCATTGGCAACACCGTGCTGTATGGCGCGACGGCGGGTTATCTGTTCGCGGCGGGCCAGGCGGGGGAGCGATTCGCGGTGCGCAACTCCGGCGCGAAGACGGTGGTGGAAGGCTGCGGGTCGAACGCTTGCGAATATATGACCGGGGGGATAGCGGCGATCCTGGGGCCGGTGGGTGATAATTTCGGTGCGGGTTTCACCGGCGGGATGGCGTTCGTGTACGACCCGGAGGAGCTGTTCGAACGGCGGGTGAATGCCGATACGCTTACGTGGCAGCGTGTGGTGCATCCGCACTGGGAACAGGTGCTGCGGGAGCTGGTGGCGCAGCATGTGACGGAGACCAGTTCGCGCTATGCGGCTCGGCTGTTGCACGATTGGGACCGGACGGTGTCACAGGTTTGGCAGGTAGTGCCGAAGGAGTTTGTGAAGTATCTGCCGGTGCCGTTGGTAGAGGTGGAGGAGGAGGTGCGGCGGGCGTAGTGCCAGTCGGTGGCTGGCGAGTTGCGTCTGCTCGTTGCGATGGCAAGACGTGAATGGCCGGCCCCTCGGGTCACGCCAGGGTCAGGCCCGGGGGCGTACTTCGCCGGGCATGACATTGAACGGCGCCGCTGACCGAATCGCGACGGCGGGACCGCCGTAGGTCGGCCCCGTGCATCACACCTTGTTATGGTCCGGCTTGTTCAGGGTGGGCCGGTGGCTGCCGTTGCATCGGAAACCAGAGGCGGTGGCCGCCATCCAGCTGGCATTGGCGGGATCATCGGGGTGTCCGGCGGGAGGAAATTGGTGATGCGGACCCGCTTGAATACGTCCTTGAGCAGGGCGACCAGGCTGCCGTTGTTTTCGATGAGGGCCAGGGTGATTTCCCGCCACAGCGGGTGTGACGTTACGATACCGAGATCGCCGCAGATGTCGACGAGGACGGCACCGACGGGGCGGTGGCGGAGTTGGGCGGCGATTTCCTCGGGTGTGGGAAAGTGGTCGAGAAGGGAGGCGGGATCGTCCTGGTGTCGGGCCGCGGGGCGGGTTGCGCGTGGTTTGCGCGGTGACGGGGCACGGGTGGTCGCACGCGACTTGTCCGGACGGGCGGGGCGGTTTGCGAGCCTGGTTTCCAGCGCCGCGGCGATGCGCAGGGCGCGGGTGATGCGGGCGAGGATCAGCGCGATGCTTAGGGTGCCGAAGTTTCGCGTGATGTCGAAGATGGTTTCGGCAGAGGGGCGCTGTTGCAGCGTGCCGGCCAGTTCCTTACCGTAGTCGATCAGTTTGCGGATGAGGCCGAGCAGGCGACCGGTGCGGCTGGGTGCGTCGCCGGGGGCGGGCCGATGCGGCTGCGGATCGGGGGGGTTGGTAAGGGCGGTTGTGGGTGGCGGGCTGGTCACGAACAAAATAAGAACATAAGTCGGAGGGTGATGTCAAGGAATTTTTTCCGGGAGGCATCGGGCCTGTCCGTTGACTGCTTTCAACCCCAACCCGGCCATAGGCAAAGCTCATCAGGCGATCCTGGAAGCGGACGTTCAGCACCGCCCAAGCTCCGCGGCTTCGCGCCCATGTCGCCGTTCAGTTGAGTGGCGCTGGTCCGCCAAAGCTGACGCCCCGACCGCCGGCGTCACAAGGTGCAATGGGCGGGATCGATCATCGGATCGCGAGTATTCAGGGCGGTGTGGCTATGCTCTGAGGATACCCGGTTTTGTCTTGGCCCGGGCTGCCATAATGGAGGTTATGCGGCATCGCCTTTGAATCGAGCCGCAGCGCTAGTATGAAGTCTACGGTTTCTGCTGCGGATTGAACTTGTCGAGCAACGCCCCTGCAGCCGCGATGCACGCCTGCGTGGACTCGTTCTCGGCACACTTAATGAAGATCGAAGTATCGCCCCGCCGTATGCGGAAGATAGCCGCGCTGGTGTGAGCCATCATCATCATCCCCCGCATATGTTCACCCATCTCGCCTCCTGGCATTTCGCCACCCATCATTCCGCGCATCATGGCTCCACCCTCCAACGGCTTGATGGTTTGCGGGGGAGTGCCTGGAGCGTTCTGCGCCATTGCAACACCGATCGATGCTGCCAGCAACGTAGTGGTGCCGGCGAGCAGTAGCTTACGCATCTATCGCCTCCCAATATCATGTGACCGTCAGCCCGCGTCCGGAGCGTCAGCCGGTTCAAGCGCGCGGTTACGCCTGGGTAGACCCTTCTGCCAAGCACATCAAGGAGAGGAACGCCTCTCACGCGCACGGTGCGACGGGAGATCATCAGAA
>DATIMO010000485.1:0-4227 GCA_035475215.1 Acetobacteraceae bacterium
GAGCCGGATTTTCGCCTTGGCGCCATTCGCGGGTGGTGGCGTAGTTCAGGACAGCTTCGATGCGACCTCGGACACGCTGCGCCGTCTCCGGCTTTTTCGTCCAAATCGGTTCGAGCACCTGCATAACGTGCTCGGTTCCAACCGCACCAACCGGCAGATCACTCATCATTGGGTAGGCATACGTGGTGAGCGTGTTTTCCCACTGCTGCCGATGCTTCGGGTTGCGCCATTTCGCCTCATGCGCATCGAGATAGAACCGTGCCACCGTCCGAAAGGTAATGGCGCGCGCCTTGTCCGCTTGTGCGGCAGCACGGGACTCGGCTTCTTCGGCGGCCCGCTGATCGAGCGGATCGACGCCGTTGCGGACCAGCCGCCACAGGCCACCTGCTTTCGCGCGTGCTTCCACAAGGGGCACTGCCTTTGGTCCCCGCGCGCGCCCAAGCCCCATCTCACGCATGCGACCGCCCAGGACATAACGGAATGTCCAGAACGCCGAGTCAGGGTCGCGCACGAACAGATACAGGCCGTCACCGTCGCAATAGCGGCCCGGCCCGGCCATCCGCACTTTCGCTGCACTGAGGGGAGTCGCGCGCCGGGGCATACGTCCATTCCCTAATCTGTCCCCCATTCCTACGCCCGAACGGGAACGGATGCAAGCGGAGAGATACGGATGACGCTTTGGGAACCATCCCGGCTACAGGCGGGAGTCACGGGGGATTATCGGAGAGCCTCGGATGGTAGCGAATGCAGAGTTGGCGGAGGGGAGGGGATTCGAACCCCTGATAGAGGTTGACCCCCTATAACGGTTTAGCAAACCGCCGCCTTCAGCCGCTCGGCCACCCCTCCGTCGGGAGCGCGCGACCGGGAATTCCCGGACACGGCGTTTGCCATGCCGTTCTACGGACTGGGTGCTCCAGCGTCAAACCAAACCGACGGATCAGCTCAGCGCGACCTCGAAACCGCGCGCCGTGGCGGGACGCGCCATCATCGCCTCGTACCAGCGCTTCACGTTGGGGAAATCCGCCAGATCCACCTGGTGCCGTTCGTGCCGCCAGGCCCAGCCCAGGATCGCGAAATCTGCGATCGAGACCTCGCCGGCAGCGAATTCGACGGCGCCCAGCCGCTTGTCGAGGACCGCATACAGCCGGCGCGTCTCCTTCATGTAACGCTCCAGCCCGTAGCGCCGGTCCTGTTCGTTCTCCACTTGCAGGAAGTGGTGCACCTGCCCCGGCATCGGGCCGAAGCCGCCCATCTGCCACATCAGCCATTCCAGCACGCGGACCTGGCTGCGCTGGTCCGTCGGCCAGAACTGCCCGGTTTTCTGACCGAGATAGATCAGGATCGCGCCGGATTCGAACACGCTGATCGGCGCGCTGCCCGGACCGTCGGAATCGACAATCGCAGGAATGCGGTTATTCGGGCTGATCTTCAGGAATTCGGGGTTGAACTGCTCGCCCTTGCTGATGTTCACCGGATGGACGCTGTAGTGCAGCCCCATTTCTTCCAATGCAACGCTGATCTTGCGACCGTTCGGCGTGTTCCAGGTCCAGAATTCGATCGCCATGCCCTGCCCTTTCCGGCGTTGTCGCGCCGGAGTGTGCCGGGCGAGGCCGCCCACCACAAGGTTCGCCTGTTACAGCAGGTCTCGCGGGATTGTCTCGTCCCACTCGCGCCGGCGAATCAGGACATCGCCTTCGAATGCCTCCAGCGTTGCATGCACATGAAACGACTTCCGCGTCGCCGAAAACCGCGTGACCAGTTCGCTGCGCACCCGCCAATCGCCGCGCCCCACGCTTTGGCAGCGGCGCAGCTCGAGGCGCGCGGAAAGCGGATCGTCGTCCATGATGCGACATTCGCTGCTGGATGAATTGCCGAGTTCGATGCCGATGTCATCGATCCGCACAAGACTCGGCTCTTCGATGCGGCGATGGAAATATTCGCCGCTGACGGCATCGCGGCCGATTTCGCGGCGCGAGCGGCCTTCGCGTAAAACGGTGCGCCGCGCGGGAGTCGCGGTGATGGCCGCCGGCAGCGTCGGTGCCGCCTCATTCGGAGGGGGTGCACGCTGCGGCAGCGTCAGCGCGCCTGCGGAGACCGTCACGGCCGCCCTATTTGCCGCGGGCCAGACCATCGGCCAATACGTCGTGGACAGGACAACGCGGATGCGATGCCCTGGCGGAAACCGAAACCCGGCGTCGTTGAGTTGCACGCGCACGCGCGTCTGCTGTCCGGGCACCAGCGGTTGCGGGATTTCGTGACTTTCGCGGTGTGTCAGGTTCAGCACCGCATACGACACGCGAAGGCTGGCTCCATCCGGGTGCACATCGCACAATCGCACGATCAGGTTCGCTTGCGGCTGGTCGCTGGCAAGGTCCAGTTCCAGTGCAGGCGCACCGAGAATTTCGACTGCCGCGTCAAGCGGCGGCGTGTCGAACACGACCGAGCCTGCATCGTCCTGCTGCTGATCGTCGGCATCGTCACCGCCCCCGAACGGGCACCAGCTTCCGCTAGCCGCACCCAGGCTTTGTGGCGTCTGCACAATCACCGGCGTCATGTTGGTTGGCGCGTGGTGCAATCCGGTCGCGGTCAGGAACAACTGCAGCGGCACGGAATTCGGCGGCCAGACGGGTTCGGCCACCCAGCGTCCCGGTCGATCGGCATGGTAAGTCGCCGGCCGCACGCTTTCCATGATCCAGGCACGCAGTGTCGGGTCATGCATCACGCCGCTGTCGGTGCGTTTCATCCAATGGTCCCACCAGCGCAGTGCTTCCTGCAGAAAGCCGATCGGCGGACCAGGCAGCGCGAAATGCGGGTAGCGATGCGCCCAGGGGCCGATCAATCCGCGGCTCGGGGCGGACAAATTTGCCAACAGCCGCGGGATCGCGTTCGTGTAGCCGTCCGTCCAGCCACCGATCGCCAGCACTGGGCAGGCGATGGCGGCATAATCCTCGCACACCGACCCATGCTTCCAGTACGCATCGCGCCGCTGATGGCGCAACCAATGCGCCAGGAACAGCGGCATCGCGTCGATCCGGTCCAGCCACATGGTCCGCCAGCGATCACCGACGAGGACGGGGTCCGGCGGATGCGCCATGAACACCTGGAACACCGATGCCCAGCCGAATTTCGCCGTCAGCAGCGTGCCGCCCATGAAATGCACGTCGTCGCGATAGCGATCGTCCGTCGAGCACAGCGTGATGATTGCCTTCAGCGCGGGTGGCCGGCGCGCCGCGATCTGCAACGCGTTGAACCCGCCCCAGGAGATTCCCATCATCCCGACCGCGCCGCTGCACCAGCTCTGACGGGCGATCCAGGCGATCACCTCGATCCCGTCATCCTGCTCCTGCTGCGAGTACTCGTCGGTCAGCAATCCATCGGATTCGCCGCTGCCTCGGATGTCTACACGCACCGCGGCATAGCCATGGTCGGCGAACCAGGGATGGGTCAGTGCATCGCGTTCCCAGGTGCCGTCGCGTTTGCGGTACGGCAGGTATTCCAGGATGGCCGGCACGGGATGCTGTTCGGCGTCCTGCGGCAGCCAGATTCGTGCGGCCAGGCGGGTGCCATCGGGTAGCGGGATCAGCACATGCTCGATCTCGCGGATTTGGTGCGGGAGGTTGGTTTCCATCACAACCGGATCACGCGCACGGTGCGGAACTCGATCGCTCGCGCCGCGCCGTTACCCAACGGGTCCGCCTTCGTCACGACAAGTGCATTCCCCGTCTCCGCGAGCGGCGCGGCATGCTGGTTCAATGTCCTTCGGTCGTCTGGTTGTCTCTGCATCCGGCATGTCGGTTGTGGTTGTCCCAGGTCACGGAGAAGATTAATCCGAATCCCGGAACAGCACGAGAGACTTGCTCGTGCGCTAAAGGAGCTGCCGCCATGCCGGCCGATGCCCAGGCCCTGATTGCGAAAATCCAGACGCTGCCGCCGGATCGGCAGGCCGGGGTCGAGGATTTCGTGGACTTCATCCGGTTGCGCGAACAAGAGCGTGCGCTCGCCTGCGATACTGCCGCAGCCAGTGCGCCCGCCTTCGCCGCGATCTGGAGCAACCCCGACGTCGCGCTTAGGAAGGCGATCACCGAGACGGTCGGGTAGAAAGAAGGCTGCCGATAAGAAGCCGCGCCAATCGGTGGCCGCGAGCACAACACTTTGTGGGGCACCTCGCGTGCGGCCATCGGCGACGCTAAGCCGGGCCAATGCAAGCACTTCGATGGGCCAACCTGA